>NZ_LZJJ01000262.1:0-14656 GCF_001667625.1 Mycobacterium sp. E1715 | reverse complement strand
ACACCGTCGACTACGCCAAGCAGCGCGCCCAGTTCGGCCGGGTGATCGGTTCCTATCAGGCGATCAAGCACAAGCTCGCCGACGTGCACATCGCGATCGAGCTCGCCCGGCCGCTGTTGTACGGCGCGGCCCTGTCGATGGAGCCCCGCGATGTCAGCGCGGCCAAGGCGGCGGCGGCCGAGGCGGGCCTGCTGGCGGCGCGGTCGGCGCTGCAGACCCATGGCGCGATCGGCTTCACCCAGGAAAATGATTTGTCGCTTTGGCTACTACGCGTGCAAGCATTGCGTTCGGCCTGGGGTACTCCCGAGGCGCATCGGCGGCGAGTGCTGGAGGCGCTGTGACGACCCGCGTCGCGACGACGCCGTGGAGCGACGAACAGGAGCGGTGCTCATGAGTGAAGAACGGGAGATGCTGCGGGAGACCGTCGCGGCCCTGGTGGCCAAGCACGCCAACCCGGCGGCGGTGCGCGCCGCGATGGACTCCGAGCGCGGCTACGACGAGTCGCTGTGGCAGCTGCTGTGTGAGCAGGTGGGAGCCGCCGCGCTGGTCATCCCCGAGGAGCTGGGCGGCGCGGGCGGCGAATTAGCGGACGCCGCAACGGTTTTGCAGGAGCTCGGCCGGGCGCTGGTGCCCTCGCCGCTGCTGGGCACCACGCTGGCGGAGCTGGCGCTGCTGAGCGCGCCGGAGCCGGATGCGGAGACGTTGGGCGGCCTCGCCGAGGGCACCTCGATCGGCGCGCTGGTTTTCGACGCCGACTACGTCGTCAACGGCGACACCGCCGACGTCGTCGTCGCCGCCACCGACGGCCAGCTGACCCGGTGGGCCCGCTTCACCGCGGAACCGGCCGTCACCATGGACCCGACCCGGCGGCTCGCGCGGGTCACGCCCGAGGACACCGAACCCATCGGCACCGACCCCGGCCTCGCCGACACCGCGGCCATCCTGCTGGCCGCCGAGCAGATCGGCGCCGCCGAACGCTGCCTGCAGCTGACCGTCGAATACGCCAAGAACAGAGTGCAATTCGGCCGGCCCATCGGCAGCTTCCAGGCGCTCAAGCACCGGATGGCCGATCTGTACGTCACGATCGCCGCGGCGAAGGCCGTCGTGGCGGAGGCCTGCGACGAACCCACCCCGACCAATGCGGCCACCGCGCGCCTGGCCGCCACCGAGGCGTTGTGCAACGCGGCCGCCGAAGGCATCCAACTGCACGGCGGAATCGCGATCACCTGGGAACACGACATGCACCTGTATTTCAAGCGCGCCCATGGCAGCGCCCACCTGCTCAGCACAACGCAGGAGGTTCTCGCGCGACTGGAAGCGGAGGCGCTCGAACCGTCGTGAACGACCACGTCGCGCGGCGCGCCGCCATCCCGCCGTTCTATGTGATGGACGTGTGGCTGGCCGCCGCCGAGCGCCAGCGCAGCCACGGCGACCTGGTGAACCTGTCAGCCGGTCAGCCCAGCGTCGGAGCGCCCGAGCCGGTACGCGCCGCGGCGGCCGCCGCCCTGCACGGCAACGAGCTGGGTTACACGGTGACGCTGGGCATTCCGGAGCTGCGCGCGGCGATCGCCGCGGATTATCAACGCCAGCACGGGCTTCGGGTCGAGCCCGACGACGTGGTGTTGACCACCGGCTCGTCCGGCGGATTTTTGCTCGCGTTCCTGGCGTGCTTCGACGCGGGCGACCGGGTCGCGTTGGCCAGTCCCGGTTACCCGTGTTATCGAAACATCCTGTCCGCCTTGGGGTGCGAGGTGGTCGAGATCCCGTGTGGACCACAGACCCGCTTCCAGCCCACCGTGCAGATGCTCGAAGAACTCGACCCGCCGCCCCACGGCGTGATCGTGGCCAGCCCGGCCAATCCCACCGGGACGGTGATCGCGCCGGCCGAGCTGGCCGCGATCGCCTCGTGGTGCGAGGCGGCCGGGGTGCGGCTGATCAGCGACGAGGTCTACCACGGCCTGGTCTACGAGGGGGCGCCGCAGACCAGCTGCGCCTGGCAGACATCCCGAGACGCCGTGGTGGTCAACAGCTTTTCCAAGTACTACGCGATGACGGGCTGGCGGCTGGGCTGGATGCTGGTGCCACAGGCGCTGCTGCGCGCCGTGGATCGGCTGACCGGAAACTTCACCATCTGCCCGCCGGTGCTGTCGCAGCTCGCCGCCGTTGCGGCGTTCACGCCGGAGTCGACGGCCGAGGCCGACGGCAACCTGCACCACTACGCGACCAACCGCGCCCTGCTGCTGGACGGGCTGCGCCGCATCGGCATCGACCGGCTCGCACCCACCGACGGGGCGTTCTACGTCTACGCCGACGTCTCCGAACTCACCAAAGACTCGACCGCGTTCTGCTCGAAACTGTTGAGCGACACCGGCGTTGCCATCGCCCCGGGGATCGATTTCGACACCACCCACGGCGATTCGTTCGTCCGGCTGTCGTTCGCCGGGCCCACGGGCGACATCGAAGAGGCCCTGCGGCGAATCGGGTCCTGGATCTAAGCGTCCAGGATCTTATCGAGGCGCGCCTCGAGCGCGCCGCGCTCGCCCACGTCGGACACGTTGAGGCCGAACCGGTCCCTGAGGGTGTCGACCACCGCCGCGGCGTCGTCGAGGCGGATCTTCTCGCTGGCATCGGCGCGGTGAATGGCGAGGTTCCGGCCTGCCAGGTTCAGCCGGGCGTCGTCGGTTACGCGCGCGGCCGTCAGGCCGGTGACGAAATGCGACGACGGGTGCGTCGAGACGTACCAGCTGCCCACCGCCAGGTCGATGTCGGGCGCGGTCCGGGTGCTGAACTCGTAGAGCGGCTGCCACTCGCCCCGAATCTGGGCCTGCAGCACCAGCCCGTCGCCGCGGTCCTCCAGCCGGTAGGGCTCGTGCGTCGTCTGCTGCACGGTGCCCGTCTCGATCCGCAGCGGCGAGGGGGGTGTCTGCCCGCCGAAGCCGACGTCGACCAGGTATGAACCGTGGGAGCCGGGGAACGTCACCGCCAACACGGTGTGTGTCTGCGGCGGCGGCGACGGCGCATCGGGCGGCCGCATCCATACCACCCGACCGGCCAGGCGCCGCACCCGAAAGCCGAGTTCGGTGAGCACGTAGCCCATCAATCCGTTGTGCTCGTAGCAAAAGCCGCCGCGGCCCCGCTGAACGAGCTTGCGGGAGAGGGCGCCCGGACCCAGGTCGTCGACCGGAACCCCCATCACCGGATCGAGGTTCTCGAACGGGATCGCTTTGGTGTGGGCGCTCACCAAAGCCTGCAGGACCTCGAGATTGGGTGCCGTGGCGCCGCGATAACCGATCCGCTCGAAGTACTCGTCCAGGTTCAGCGTCATACGGCCATTCTGCTGGCAGGTCATCGGCAGGCGTGCGACGGCCGGTAGCGGGTATGCCGCTCGGTAGCCCCAAGCCTTGGATCGAAGGAGGAGCCGTGACCGATGTCGACCTCTATCTCGACCCCGTCTGTCCGTTCTCCTGGGTGACCGCTCGCTGGCTGATCGACGCCGGGCAGGCGACGGGAACGCCCGTTACCCTGCGGCAGATGAGCCTGGCGGTCCTCAACGAAGGTCGGGACGGCGACGACAAACAGCAACACATGATGGAGCGGTCGACGCGGGCGGGACGGCTGTTCGCCGCCGCCGTCGGCGAGCGGGGGCCGGAAGCGTTCGCGGGCCTCTACGACTCGATTGGCCGTCGCATCCACGTCGACGGCGAGGAGCTGACCGCACCCGCGATCCGCGAAGCCCTCGCCGAGAACGGCCTGGCGGAAAGCCTTGCCGACGCGCAGGACGACAGCGGCTTGGACGAGGCGGTCAAGCGGGCGCACCGGGTCAGCCAAGACACCCTGGGCGACGAGGCCGGCAGCCCGATCATCGCGGTCGACGGCCACGCGTTCTCCGGACCGGTGCTCACCCGAACACTGAAGGGACCGGGCGGTGTTCGGCTGCTTGAGGCCGTGCTCACCATGGCCGCAGTTCCCGAATTCGCCGCGCTGCAACGGCCGTATGAAGGCCCCCCGACCATCGAGGCGTGAGCGCCGCCGCCCCACAAGCCGACGAAGGTTGCCCGAAAAGCACATCCGTGAGGTTCTGAGCGCTAATCTTGACCTCGCCAATCACATACTTCGCGGAGGGTTGAGCGCCAGCAAATGCCTGATGAGCCACGGCCCGAGAGTGTCGCCCCGGTACCGAGCGGCATCGCCGCGGAGCTGGCGGCCGCGGGGTTCGAGGATGCGCGACAGGTAGCTCGTGGCGGGGCCGGGGTCATCTACTGCTGCTATGAGACCGCCCTCGGACGAAATGTCGCCGTCAAGGTGCTGCCGTCACACATCGACGACGACAGCCGCGAGCGCTTCCTTCGCGAGGGCTACGCGATGGGCGGGCTCTCCGGGCATCCGAACATCGTCAACATCCTGCGGGTCGGCGTCACCGGCAGCGGTAAGCCGTACATCGTGATGCCCTACCACTCGGCGGATTCGCTGGCCGTCCGGCTGCGCCGGGAGGGGCCGGTCCCGTGGCCCGAAGCCTTGCACATCGGTGTGAAGCTCTGCGGCGCACTGGAAACCGCGCATCGGACCGGAACTCTGCACCGCGACATAAAGCCCGCCAACATTCTCGTAAATGATTACGGCGAGCCCCAATTGAGTGATTTCGGAATCGCCCACATCGAAGGCGGTTACGAGACCGCGACCGGATTCTTCTCCGGCACCATCGACTTCACTGCGCCGGAGGTGATGACCGGCAATCCGGCCACGGTGGCCTCCGACATGTATTCGCTTGGCGCGACGCTCTATGCGCTCATCGCGGGCAACGCCGCGCACGAGCGCAAGAAGGGCGAGGACCTGATCGCGCAATATCTGCGGATCAGCACCACCGGAATCCCGGATATGCGGCCCGACGGCATCCCGGACGCGGTGTGCTCGGCGATCGAGAAGGCGATGTCGATCGACCCGGCCTTGCGGCCCGCCTCGGCCGAGGAGTTCGGCCGCGAACTGCAGGCCGCCCAGCGCCGCAACGGCCTGAAACCCGACGCGATGGCCATCACCGGACGCGCCTCGGCCGTGGCGACGGACGTTGGGCATGCGGCGCCGCCCGGGCCGCACAGCGAGGTGGCGCACCCATCGGCCCTCGACACGTCGAGCATGCCCCCGCCACCGCGGTTGCCGGCCGGGCACGACGACCCGACCTCGGCGATCAGCGCCCCGATCGATCGCGAACACGCGCGGGAGACCGCGCCTTTTCCGCAGGCGAGCCCGGCCGAATTGCCCGAGGCTGCCAGCTTGCTGCGCGCCGCACAAGCGTCGTCAACGCAGCCCACGGCGCGGCCACCCCAAGCCGCCGCGCCGCCGACCCGGGCCGGCGGCGCCCAGGGGCCGCCACGGGGCCCGGGGGCACGGGCGGCCGCGTGGTTCACGGAACCGGGCAAGAAGCGGAATCGCATCGCGCTGACGGCCGGCGCGCTCGCTGCGGTCCTGCTGTTGGTCGTCGGCGGCTTCTATTTCGCACTCTCACCCGACAAGAAAGCCGGTTCCCGAGGCGGTTCCGGCCAGCCGACCGCGCAGCCGCCCATGCAGTGGAAACCGATCACCAACGCCCGAATTTCGCGGGACGCCGCGGCCACCACGCAGGCCGACGGCACGATCTGGATCTTCGGCGGAATCCGCAGCGACGGCGCCCCCACCGGACTGCAGGAGGGCTACGACCCCGTCATCGACAGCTGGAAGGGCGGCGACGACCTACCTGTCGCGGTGTCGCACGCGATGGCCGTCACCTGGCAGGGAAACCCGGTCGTGCTCGGCGGCTGGAAATCTGAAGGCGGCAAAAAGGTTGCGTCCGACCAGGTTTGGCGGGTCATCAACAGCCGCTGGGTGGAGCTTCCGCACCTGCTGCAGCCCCGCGCGGCCGCGGCGGCGGCCGTGGTCGGTGACCGCCTGGTCGTCACCGGCGGTGTCGACGCGTCCGGCGCGCTGCTGAACACCACCGAGGTGTTCGACGGCAACGCCTGGAGCCTCGGTGCACCGATCCCGACCCCGCGTCAGCTGCTGGCGGCGGCTTCGGACGGGAAGCTGGTTTATGCGGTGGGCGGCACCAACGGCACCGCCGACCTGCCGGCGGTCGAGGCCTACGACCCTGCCGCCAAGAGCTGGGCGCCGCTGCCCCCGCTGAGCCAGCCGCGCAGCGACCTCGGAGTGGCGATCGTGGACGGGCGCCTGGTCGCGGTTGGGGGCGTCTCCTCGGGCCAAGTGCTCAAGACCGTCGCCGCGTTCGACCTGATGACGAAGACCTGGTCCGGATTGCCCGATATGACGACGGCGCGGCACGGCATGGCCGTCGACGCGGTGGAGAAGTCCGTGTACGCGATCGGCGGGTCGACCGCCGTCGGCGACGGCCAGCTCACCTCGTCGGCGGAAGCGCTGAAGCTGCCGGCCCGCCGGATCCAGCCGGCGTCGCAGTGGCGCTCGCTGCCGGACGCGCCGACGCCCCGGCTGATGATGGCGTGGGCCGTGCAGGGCGACAAGATCTGGATTCTGGGTGGCTTGCGGAACGGCACGGCGTTGCAGACCGTCGAGAGCTATGACCCGCACACCGGCGTTTGGCAGACCGGGCCGCCGCTGCCGATCCCGCTGCATCACGCGGCGGCGGCGACATACCGCGACGAGGTGGTGGTGCTCGGCGGAGCGAGCGATCAACTCGCCGACGCGTCCGACAAGGTGTTCGCGCTGCGCGGCGGCAATTGGGTTGAGCTGCCACATCTCACGCACCCACGCGCGGCCCCGGCCGCCGCCGTGGTGGGCGACCAACTGGTCGTAGTGGGCGGGCAGAACGCCAAACAGCTTGTCCCGCAGACCGAGGTCTTCGACGGCAACTCGTGGAAGGACGCCGCCGACATGCCGACCCCCCGCGAACACCTGGCCGCGGTGTCGGACGGCACCTACGTGTACGCCATCGGCGGGCGGTTCCTCTCCGCCGACAAGAACTCCGCGGCGAATGAGCGGTTCGATCCCCAATCGGGCGCCTGGACCAAGTTGGTGGGCATGCCGACCCCGCGCGGAAGTTACGGCGCGACCTACATCGACGGCCGCATCGTGGTGGTGGGCGGCGAGGAACCGACGATGGTCCTGAACGTCGTCGAGATGTACGACATCGCCGACGCCAAGTGGAGCACCCTGGCCCCGATGCCCACCGCGCGTCACGCCGAGGTGGTGGCGACGGTCGGCAACACCGTCTACTGCATCGGCGGCGCGAACCGCCCGACCCACGAGGGCCCGATCGCGACGGTCGAGGCGCTGGACTTCATGTAGCGGTCGCCGATGAGCGAGCGGCGACGCGCCGTCGACTGGTTGTACGGCGCCGGCCCTGCGCGACTCATCCTCGCGGCGCCCCGGTGCCGCCGGGTAGAGGCCAAGGTCACCCGGCCGAAGCCTGGCCGATCCAGCCGGTTGTTTTACCTACGCCAGATAGGGGGATCCCACTACGAGCCAGGCCCAGCGCCAGGCGAAAACCGATCTGATGGGAGCCCATGATGAACAGCACCGCTATCTGGCTCGTGGTCGCCGCCGCGGCGGTCTTTGTAATTCTGGCCGTCGTCGTCGCGCTCACCAGGGTGCGACGCCAACGCCGGCAACGGCAGGCGGAGGAGATCCGCGAACAGGCCAAGCTGGAGACCGCGAAGGTCGAACGCCGCGAGGCCCTGGCCCAGGAGACGGCCGCCAAGGCCCGCGCGGCCCAGGCCGAGGCGGAGGCCAAGGCGGCGGAGGCCGCCCGGCTGCAGGAACGGGCGGCCAACCATCAAAGCGAGGTCGCGGCGTCGCGAGAGCAACTGCAGGAGCAGTTGAAGCGCGCCGACGAACTGCACCCGGAAACCGATGCGAAGCCCGCGGATAAGCATGACGATCCCGACATCGCGCGGTCCTCGGAGGCGCACGACCCGACGGCGGACGTCGAGGGCGTCCGGCACGAAACGTACCGCGGAACGGCTTAGAGCCAGGTGTCCTGAGTGGTGGCGGTGAGAAACGCCTCCAGGTCGTCACGCCACTGCGCCGGCGTCGTCTTGTCCGGTTCGATGCCGGTGTACTCCCCGCGATAGAACAGCAGCGGGCGCGGCTTGATCTTGGGCGCCTCCGACAACGACTGCACCGCGCCGAAGACCACGAAATGGTCGCCACCGTCGTGCACGGACGCCACCTTGCAGTCGATGTAGGCCAGCGACCCGTCGATGATCGGCGAGCCGAGTTCCGAGGCGTGCCAGTCGATTCCGGCGAACTTGTCCGGCTCCTTCGAGCCGAAACGCGCGGAAACGTTCTTCTGCTTCTCGGTCAGCACGTTGACACAGAACCGGCCGCTGGCCTCGATTGCCTGCCAGGACCGCGACACCTTGGTCGGGCAGAACAGCACCAGCGGCGGATCCAGTGACAGGGCGGCGAACGACTGGCAGGCAAAGCCGACCGGGACCTCGTCGTGCACCGTGGTGATGATCGTGATGCCGGTGCAGAACTGGCCCAGCACCTGCCGGAAGGCCCGCGGATCGATCGGCGCCGACATGATTACCCGCGGGCGCCGACCGTGAAGTCGTGGCCCCACAAACTCACGGCGGTGCTTTCCCGGGCGACCCAGTCGTCGTCCTCCACTTGCCTTCCCTCGCAGCCGAATTCGACGTCGAACCCGCCCGGCGTCTTCATGTAGAAGGACAGCATCAGGTCGTTGACGTGGCGGCCCAGGGTGGCTGACATGGGCACCTTGCGGCGCAGCGCCCGGTCCAGGCACAGACCCACGTCGTCGGCGTTCTCGACCTCCATCATCAGGTGCACGATGCCACTGGGCGTCGGCAGCGGCAGGAAGGCCAGGCTGTGGTGCCGCGGGTTGCAGCCGAAGAACCGCAGCCACGCGGGCGCGCCGTCGGCGGGCCGGCCCACCACCTGGGGCGGCATTCGCATCGAGTCGCGCAGCTTGAAGCCGAGCAGGTCCCGGTAGAAGTGCAACGCCTCGTCGTCGTCGCGGGTGGACAACACCACGTGTCCCAGGCCCTGCTCACCGGTGACGAACTTGTGCCCGTACGGGCTGACCACGCGCCGGTGCTCCAGCGCGACGCCGTGAAACACCTCCAGGCAGTTGCCGGACGGGTCGGCGAACCGGATCATCTCGGCGACCCGGCGATCCGCCAACTCGGCGGCGGTGGCCTCCTTGTAGGGCACGCCCTCGACGTCAAGTCGGTTCCGAATCTCTTGCAGCCCTTCGGCATTGGCGCACTCCCAGCCGGCCTCCATCAGGTGGTCGCGCTCGCCGGGCACGATCACCAGCCGGGCCGGGAAGTCGTCCATGCGCAGGTAAAGCGCGCCCTCGGTGTTGCCTTTGCCCTCGACCATGCCGAGCACCTTCAGGCCGTATTCACGCCAGGCCGCCATGTCGGTGGCCTCGATGCGCAGGTAGCCCAGCGAACGGATGCTCATCACGCACCTCCCAGGAAATCGACGGTCAACTTGTTGAACTCGTCGAACTTCTCCACCTGCGCCCAGTGCCCACACTGCCCGAAAACGTGGAGCTGCGCACGCGGAATGGTCTTCAGCGCGACCAGCGCGCCGTCCAGCGGGTTGACCCGGTCCTCGCGACCCCAGATCAACAGCACGGGCTGGCGCAGCCGGTGCACCTCGCGCCACATCATCCCGAGCTCGAAATCGGCCCCCGCGAAGGACATTCCCATCGCGCGGGTCGCCCTCAGCGATTCCGGCGTGCTGGCCAGCGCGAACCGCTCGTCGATCAGTTCGGGCGTGATCAGCTTCTGGTCGTAGACCATGACCCGCAGGAACGCCTCGAGGTTCTCCCGGGTGGGTTCGGCGGAGAACCTGCCCAGTCGCTTGACGCCCTCGGTCGGGTCGGGGGCGAACAGATTGATGCTCAGCCCACCGGGCCCCATCAACACCAGCCGGCCCGCCCGGTCCGGGTAGTCGAGGGCGAACCGAACCGCGGTGCCCCCGCCGAGCGAATTGCCAACCAGCGGAACGCGTCCCAGCCCGAGCTGGTCGAAGAGCCCCTTGAGGGCCCGCGCGGCGTAGTGGTTGAACTGCCCGTGTTCGGCGCGCTTGTCGGAGAGCCCGTAGCCGGGCTGGTCGACGGCCAGCACGTGAAATCGCTGCGCCAGCACCGGAATGTTGCGCGAGAAGTTGGTCCAGCTCGCCGCGCCGGGACCCCCGCCATGCAACAGCACCACCGTCTGATCGTTGCCGACCCCGGCCTCGTGATAGTGCAGCTTCAGCGGCCCGTCGACGTCGACTTCGGCGAAGCGCGAAGTCGAGTCGAACGTCAGCTGTTCGGTCGTGGCCGTCATTCAGTGCCGCTCCTCTCCCCCGCAAGCGGGTGGGGTCCCCGCGGAGCTGGGGAGTGCCCCCACGTCGCTCTTACGCTCTGCATCGTCGCCGGCGCACGGCCTAGACCATCGTGTCGCCCGGCGGCAACCCGAACTCGTTGTTCCCGAAGATCTGGTAAGCCCGCTCGGGGTCGTTGGCCGCGTGCACCCGGCCCGCGTGCGCGTCACGCCAGAACCGTTGCACCGGTTGATCGTTGCCCAGCGCGGTCGCGCCCGAAGCCTCGAACAGCCGGTCGATCGAAGCGATCGCCCGCCCGGTCGCGCGCACCTGGTCACGGCGCGCGCGGGCGCGCAGCTCGAACGGGATCTCCTTGCCCGCGGACAGCAACGCGTATTCGTCGGCGACGTTGCCGCTCAACTGGCGCCACGCCGCGTCGATGTCACTGGCCGCCTCGGCGATGCGCACCTTGGCGAACGGGTCGTCCTTGGCCTTCTCCCCGGCGAACGCCGCGCGCACCCGCTTGCCCTGGTGCTCCACGTGCGCGTCGTACGCGCCGTAGGCCATGCCGACGATCGGCGCAGAGATGGTGGTGGGATGCATTGTGCCCCAAGGCATCTTGTACACCGGGGCGGTGTTGGTCTGGTACCCGCCGGCGGTGCCGTCGTTCATCGCCTTGTAGGACAGGAACCGGTGCCGGGGCACGAAGACGTCCTTGACCACCACCGTGTTGCTGCCCGTGCCGCGCAGGCCGACGACATGCCAGACGTCGTCGATGCGGTACTCACTGCGCGGGATCAGGAAGCTGCCGAAGTCGACCGGGCGGCCGTCTTTGATCACCGGACCGCCGAGGAAGGCCCACGTGGCGTGGTCGCATCCCGACGACCAGTTCCACGAACCGTTGACCAGGTAGCCGCCATCGGTCACCACGCCGGCGCCCATCGGCGCATACGACGACGAGACCCGCACGTTCGCGTCGTCGCCCCAGACTTCCTCCTGGGCCTGCTGGTCGAACAGCGCCAGGTGCCAGTTGTGCACGCCGATGATCGAACTCACCCAGCCGGTGGACCCGCACGCGCTGGCGAGCCGCCGCACGGCCTCGTAGAACAGGCCCGGATCGCACTGCAAGCCGCCCCACTGCTCGGGCTGCAGCAGCGTGAAGAAGCCGATGTCCTGCAGTTCCTGGACGGTCTCGTCGGGCAGCCGCCGCAAATCCTCCGTCGCCTGAGCGCGCTCCCGAATCCGCGGCAGCAGATCGTCGATGCCGGCCAAAACCGACTGCGCGTCACGTTGTTGAATGGACGTCACTTAAGTTTGCCTCCTGGGCCAGACTTACTCAGCGGGCTTACACCAGAGACTAGAACACGTTCCGATTTGTGTCGAGCAGGGTATTCCTGCGGCTGGTAGCGATACGAATCGGCTTTTCTGTAACATGTTCTAGTTGTAACGAGAGGGAGGATAGGGTCTTGGCCGAGGCCAACCTCGACGAGCCGCTCGGCGACCATGTCCTTGAACTGCAGATCGCCGAGGTCGTCGCCGAGACCGACGACGCGCGGTCGCTGGTGTTCGCGGTACCCGCCGAGCCGGGCGACCCCGACATCCCGCCCGAGCGGCTGCGCTACGCGCCCGGGCAGTTCCTGACGCTGCGCGTCCCCAGCGAGCGCACCGGTTCGGTGGCCCGCTGCTACTCGCTGTGCAGCTCCCCGTTCACCGACGACGCGCTGACCGTCACGGTCAAGCGGACCGCGGACGGCTACGCGTCCAACTGGCTGTGCGAGCACGCGCGGGCGGGCATGCGGATCCACGTGCTGGCCCCATCGGGCAACTTCGTGCCCAAGACGCTCGACGACGACTTCCTGTTGATGGCGGCGGGCAGCGGGATCACCCCGATCATGTCGATCGCCAAGTCGGCCCTCGCCGAGGGCAGCGGCCAGGTGACGCTGCTCTACGCCAACCGCGACGACAAGTCGGTGATCTTCGCCGACGCGTTGCGCGACCTGTGCGCCAAGTACCCCGACCGGCTCACCGTGGTGCACTGGCTGGAATCACTGCAGGGGATGCCGAGCGTGGCCGCGCTGGCCAGGCTCGCGTCCCCCTACACCGGCCGGCCGGTGTACATCTGCGGGCCCGGACCCTTCATGAACGCGGCCCGCGAAGCGCTGGAATCGCTGAAAGTGCCTGCGGCGCAAGTGCATATCGAGGTGTTCAAGTCGCTGGACTCCGACCCGTTCGCGGCGGTGAAGATCGACGACACCGCCCCGGGCGACACACCGCCGGCCACCGCGGTGGTGCAGCTCGACGGCGAAACCCACACCGTGTCGTGGCCGCGCAACGCCAAGCTGCTCGACGTCCTGCTGGCCAAGGGCCTGGACGCGCCGTTCTCCTGCCGCGAGGGCCACTGCGGCGCCTGCGCGTGCACCTTGCGCGGCGGCAAGGTCAGCATGGAGGTCAACGACGTGCTCGAGCAGCAGGACCTCGACGACGGCCTGATCCTGGCCTGTCAATCTCACCCGGAATCTGATTCGGTAGAAGTCACCTACGACGAATAGTCGCGGGGTTAGGTTCACCTTCAGGGTTGGCGAACCGAAAGGGGAGCAGCATGAAGCGACTGATCACCGGGTGTGCGGTCATCGGGTCGGCGTTGGCGTTGCTGCCCGCCCCGGCGGCCGGCGCGGCCAGCAACACCGCGACCACGCTGTTCCCGCTCGACGGGCCCAACCAGCTCGAAACGCGCACCATCCTGAACTGCTTCAAGGCCGACGGCCACTGCGACTTCACCGCCGGGGCGGACATGCTGACGCCCGACGGGGTGACGGGCTTCCCGAACGGCCTCTGGGCCCGGCAGACCACCGAGATCCGGTCGTCGAACCGCCTGGCCTACCTGGACGCGCACGCCAACGGTGAGCACGAGCGGGTGATGAAGTCGATGGGGTCCGACGAGATCACCACGGTCTACTTCGGCGAGGGTCCGCCGGAGAAGTATCAGACGACCGGGCGCATCGACTCCACCGATTGGCAGACCGGTCAGCCCAAAACCGACAACAACGTCATCGTCTGCACCCACATCCAGGTGGTCTATCCCGGGGTCAACATCACCTCGCCCAGCACCTGCGCGCAGACCACGTTCTCCTAGCTGCCCCGTCGCCGAGATTGGGCCCAGGGTCGTGATTTCGGGCAATCCACGACCGTGGTGGCAATCTCGGCGAAGGTTCGACGAAAGCCGTCAGCGGGGCAGGCCGAGGAGCCGCTCGGCGGCCACGGTGAGCAGGATCTGCTCGGTGCCGCCGGCGATGGTGAGGCAGCGGGTGTTGAGAAAGTCGTACACCGCGTGGTTGCGGACCAGCCCGCCGCCCTCGGAGACGTCCATCATGTACTCGGCCAGTGCCTGCCGATAGCGCACGCCGACGAGCTTGCGGACGCTGGACTGCGCCCCGGGGTCCTGTCCGCCGACGGCGAGCTGGGCGATCCGCTGGTCGAGCAGCGCGCCGGTCTGGGCGATGACGATCAACCGCCCGAGCCGGTCCTGCTGAGCGGCGTCGAGGTCGAGCTCGCCGAGCACCTTGAGCAGCTCCTCCATCGGATTGCCCAGCGCGGTGCCGGTGGCCATCGCGACCCGCTCGTTGGCCAGCGTGGTCCGGGCCAGCCGCCAGCCGTCGTTCACCGCGCCGACCACCAGCTCGTCGGGCACGAACACGTTGTCCAGGAAGACCTCGTTGAACAGCGAGTCACCGGTGATCTCACGCAGCGGGCGGATCTCGATGCCCGGCGAGCGCATGTCCACCAGGAAGTAGGTGATGCCCTTGTGCTTCGGGGCGTCGGGGTCGGTGCGCGCCAGGCACACGCCCCACCGGGCCTTGTGGGCCGCCGACGTCCACACCTTCTGCCCGGTGAGCAGCCAGCCGCCTTGGGAATCTGGTGCACGAACCGCCTTGGTGCGCAGCGACGCCAGGTCGGAGCCGGCTCCCGGCTCGGAAAACAGTTGGCACCAAAGGAATTCGCCGCGCAGGGTGCCCGGCACGAAGCGCTCGATCTGTTCCGGTGTGCCGTGCTCGAGGATGGTGGGCGCGGCCCACCAGCCGATCACCAAGTCCGGGCGCACCACGCCGGCGGCCGCCAGCTCCTGATCGATGAGCAATTGTTCGGCCGGTGACGCGCCACGCCCGTGCGGCGCCGGCCAGTGCGGGGCCTGCAGCCCGGCCTCGGCGAGCGCCGCCTGCCGCTTCTCGACTGGCAGCGCGGCGATTTCGGCGACGGTTGCGGCGATCTCCGCGCGCTGGCCCTCGACATCGGTGAGATCGATTCCGAGGCGGCGCCGCATACCGCCCTGGGTCAGTTCGGTGACCCGGCGCAACCAGCGCTCGGCGCCGCC
>NZ_LZJJ01000261.1:0-839 GCF_001667625.1 Mycobacterium sp. E1715 | reverse complement strand
CGCGCCCTCGGGGTGGTTGGGTTGTGCCCAAACACGCCCAATTTTGTTTAATCCTTTGGGGGGTTGGGCCCCATTGCAGGTGGTGTCGGGGCCCGGGGGGGCCGGCCTCAGCTGCCGGCCGCGCGACATCTTCGTCGAGCAAACCGTGGCCGGACTGGCCCGGGTGGTCGGCGTGGCCGACACGCACCGGCCCATCGACGAGGGAATCGGCGACGTGGCGGCGACACCGATAATCCGTTGGCTGAGCAGCGTCGACGGCCAGGTGGTGGATGATCAGGGCCAACTGCCTGGTGGTGCTCGCCCACACGGCGCTGAGCATGACCCCGCCGGCCGGACTGAGCCGGGACCGGGCGGCGATGATCGTCTCGTCGGTGAGCGCGTCGACGGTGTGCAGTAGCGCTGCGGCGTGCGCCGAGTCCGGTTCTGGCACGGTCAATTTCCAGCCGCCGGGCCCGTCGTCGACGCGCAGTCTCAACATGGCGTGCCGATCCAGCAGGGCCTGCAGCACGACCGTGACGTCGGCCAGTTCGACACCCGCGGGTGCCTGCAACACCATGGTCTGGTTGAACTGGTCAACGGGGCCGTCGACGCTGCTCAGCCAACGGATTATCGGTGTCGCCGCCACGTCGCCGATTCCCTCGTCGATGGGCCGGTGCGTGTCGGCCACGCCGACCACCCGGGCCAGTCCGGCCACGGTTTGCTCGACGAAGATGTCGCGCGGCCGGCAGCTGAGGCCGGCCGCGCGGGGCCCCGCCACCCCCGGGGGGGGGGCCCCCCCCCCCAAAGGATTAAACAAAATTGGGCGTGTTTGGGCACAACCCAACCACCCCGAGGGCGCA
>NZ_LZJJ01000260.1:0-9272 GCF_001667625.1 Mycobacterium sp. E1715 | reverse complement strand
GATGGTGCCGTCCCACGCGTCGGCGCCTTCCGGGTCGTACAGCAGGATGAGTCGGCCGAAGGCGTCGCCGTCGGACCGCTCCGGGATGATCTCGCGGTCGGGATGTTTGACCTCGGCCCCCAGCGCGTAGCTGTAGGGCGCCAGGCGTTGGGGCGGGCGGATCGGGCCCAGCTCGATTTCCGACCGCACGGTGACGCCGTTCATCGCCGCTACCGCCTCGCGGAATGGCTCCGGTTCAGCTGAGGTCACTTGGCGCCGCTCCTGTTCATCCCGGTCGCTCTTCGTCGTCGCGGCACGGGTCACAGGGTCCGACGGTAGACCCATCGGCCGACAGGCGAAACCAGGCGCGCCGACCGCGACCAAGCCGTTACCAGACCTCATCCGGGCGTATCGAGCCAGCTCAGGAGGCGTTTCCGCCGGTAAATCGGGCCGGCCGCTTCTCGCGATGCGCGGCCAGACCCTCCTGCACGTCGGGGCCGCTGAAGCTGAGGAACTCGAGGCCGAGCGAGGTCTCGAAGGCGGGCGCGAACATGCGGTACCAGTAGTTGAGGCTGTGCTTGGTCCAGCGGATGGCGTTCTGCGCGCCCCGCGCCAGGTCCTCGGCGATCCGCGTCGCCGTCGAGAGCACGTCGTCGTCGTCGACGCAGGTGGACACCAGGCCGATCCGCTCGGCCTCTTCGCCGAGCAGGGTTTCGCAGGTCAGCAGGTAGTACTTGGCCTTGGCCATGCCGACCAGCAGCGGCCAGCAGATCGCGGCGTGGTCGCCGGCGGCCACGCCCAGCTTGGTGTGCCCGTCGATCAGCTTCGCCGTGCGACCGGCCACCGAGACGTCGGCGAGCAGGGCCACCACCAGGCCCGCCCCGACGGCCGGTCCGCGGATCGCCGAGACGACCGGCTTGTCGAAGTTGACCATGTTGAGCACGAGGTCGCGGGCCTCCCGCATGATGCGGATCCGGTCCTCGTACTCGCCGATGGTTTCGGCGATCAGGTCGAAGCTGCCGCCGGACGAGAAGGCCTTGCCTTCGCCGCGGACCAGCACGACGCGCACGTCGGGGTCGCGGGCGATCGCCGGCCAGATGTCGGCGAGGTCGCGGTGCATCTGCGGGCCGACCGAGTTGAGGCCGGGGGCGTCGAGAACCAGCGTCAGGATGCCGTTGTCGCCCACTTCGCAGCGCAGGCTGGGGAACTCGCCGTAATTCACCGGAGGCTGGCTGACTGGCACGGTCGTTGATAGTACGCAGCGCGGGGACGGGGCCGCCGCCGTGGCAGCATTGAGGACGATGAGTACCCGTCGCGACCTCCCCGAGTCGCCGTATCTGGCCGCCGTCACCGGCGGCAAACCCGGCCGGCCCCCGGTGTGGTTCATGCGACAGGCCGGCCGTTCGCTGCCCGAATACCGGGCGCTGCGGGCCCAGACCGACATGCTGTCGGCCTGTTTCGACGCCGAGCTGGTCTGCGAGATCACCCTGCAGCCGGTGCGGCGCCACGACGTCGACGCGGCCATATTGTTCTCCGACATCGTGGTGCCGCTGCTCGGCGCGGGCGTCGACCTGGACATCGTCGCGGGTGTCGGGCCGGTGATCGCGTCTCCGGTGCGCACCGCCGCCGACGTCGATGCGATGAAACCCCTTGACCGCCAACGGATTCAGCCGGTCTCCGATGCGGTCACGCTGCTGGTGGCCGCGCTCGGCGCGGTCCCGCTGATCGGCTTCGCGGGGGCGCCGTTCACCCTGGCGTCCTACCTGATCGAGGGCGGACCGAGCCGCCACCACGCCCGCACCAAGGCGATGATGCTGGCCGAACCGGACAGTTGGCACGCGCTGATGGAGAAGCTGACCGACATCACCGTCGGTTTCCTGCGGGTGCAGCTGGAGGCCGGGGTGGACGCCATTCAGGTGTTCGACTCGTGGGCGGGCGCCTTGTCACTCGCCGACTACCGCACCTACGTGCAACCGCACAGCGCCCGGGTTTTCGGCGCCCTCGCCGAATACGGCGTGCCGATGACGCACTTCGGGGTCGGCACCGCCGAACTGCTGGGCGCCATGTCGACGGTCGGCGCGACGGTCGTGGGCGTGGACTGGCGCACCTCGCTGACCGACGCGGCCGGCCGGGTCGCGCCCGGAACGGCGCTGCAGGGCAACCTCGATCCGGTGGTGCTGATGGCCGGGTGGCCGGCCGTGGAACGCGCCGCTCGCGCCGTCGTCGAGGACGGCCGCCAAGCCGTCGACGCGGGCGCGACCGGTCACGTCTTCAACCTTGGCCACGGCGTGCTGCCGGACACCGACCCCGGTGTGCTGACCGACCTGGTGTCGCTGGTCCACTCCCTATGACTTCTCCGTCGTATTGCGTTGTCGGGGGCGGGATTTCGGGGCTGACGGCGGCCTACCGGCTGCGCGCCGCGGTGGGCGACGACGCTGACATCACCCTGTTCGATCCCGCCGACCGGCTGGGTGGCATCTTGCGCACCGAGCGTGTCGGCGGGCAGACCATGGACGTGGGCGCTGAGGCGTTCATCCTGCGCAGGCCCGAGATGCCGGCGCTGCTGGCCGAGCTCGGCCTGTCGGACCGCCAACTGGTGTCCACCGGCGCGCGCCCATTGATCTACAGCCAGCGCAACCTGCATCCGCTGCCCACCGGCACGGTCATCGGGATTCCGTCGTCGGCCGCCTCGGTGGCGGGATTGGTCGACGCGGCGACCGTCGCGCGCATCGAGGACGAACCCGGCCGGCCTCTCGCTTGGCGGCCCGGCAGCGACCCCGCGACGGCCGAACTGGTCGGGGAGCGGTTCGGCGAGCAGGTCGTGACCCGGTCGGTGGATCCCCTGCTGAGCGGGGTGTATGCGGGGTCGGCGGCCACCATCGGTCTGCGCGCGGCGGCCCCCGGCGTCGCGGCGGCCCTGGACCGCGGCGCCTCCAGCCTGACGGACGCGGTGCGGCAGTCGCTGCCGCCGGCGACCGGCGCTCCGGTATTCGGTGCGCTCGACGGCGGCTACCAGGTGCTGCTCGACGCGCTCGTCGCGCGCGCCCGGCCGCACTGGGTGCGGGCCGGGGTGCAGCGGCTGGCCCGCGCCGAGGCCGGCTGGTCGCTGCTGGACGACACCGGTGCGCGCTGGTACGCCGACGCGGTGATCCTGGCCGTCCCGGCCCACCGCGCGGCACGCCTGCTCGCCGAGATCGCCCCGGGCAGCGCCGCCGCCGCAGGCCGGATCACCAACGCGTCGTCGGTGGTGGTCGCGCTCGCCGTGCCGGGCGGCACGCCGTTCCCGGACTGCTCCGGTGTGCTGGTCGCGACGGGGGAGCGGTTGCGGGGCAAGGCGATCACGCTCTCGTCGCGCAAATGGGGCGCCCGCGGGGACGCCCAGCTGCTGCGGCTGTCGTTCGGCCGCTGCGGCGACGACGTGGCCACCAGCGTTTCCGACGACGAGCTGCTGGGCTGGGCGGTGAGCGACCTGGTCGACGTTTTCGGGCTGGCCGTCGACCCCCTCGACGCTCGCGTGCAGCGCTGGATCGACGCCATGCCCCAGTATGGGCCGGGCCACGCGGAGCTGGTCGCCGAGATTCGGGCAGGTCTGCCGCCGACGCTCGCCGTGGCCGGCAGCTACCTCGACGGCATCGGGGTGCCGGCGTGCGTCGGGGCGGCCGGGCGCGCGGTCGAGGCCCTCGATCTGAAAGTGGCACGATAGGTTCCATGGCCAAGCTCGACTACGACACCCTCAACGCCACGATCCGGTACCTGATGTTCTCCGTCTTCTCGGTGCGGCCGGGCGAGCTCGGGGAACAGCGCGACGCCGTGATCGATGACGCGTCGCGGTTTTTCAAGCAGCAGGAGGAGCGCGGCGTCGTGGTGCGCGGCCTCTACGACGTGGCGGGCCTGCGGGCCGACGCCGACTTCATGATCTGGACGCACGCCGAAAACATCGAAGCGCTGCAGGCCACCTACGCCGACTTCCGGCGCACCACCACCCTCGGACGGGCTTGCACACCGGTGTGGAGCAGCGTGGCGCTGCACCGGCCCGCCGAGTTCAACAAGAGCCACATCCCGGCGTTCCTGGCGGGCGAGGAGCCCGGCAACTACATCTGCGTGTATCCGTTCGTCCGGTCCTACGAGTGGTATCTGCTGCCCGACGAGGAACGGCGCCGCATGCTCGCCGAACACGGCATGGCCGCCCGCGAGTACAAGGACGTGCGCGCCAACACGGTGCCGGCGTTCGCGCTCGGCGACTACGAATGGCTGCTGGCCTTCGAGGCGCCCGAACTGCACCGCATCGTTGACCTGATGCGCGAGCTGCGCGCGACCGACGCGCGGCGGCATACCCGCGAGGAGACACCGTTTTTCACCGGTCCGCGGGTGTCGGTCGAGCAGTTGGTGAACGCGCTGCCATGACGACCGCTTTCGACCCCAACGATCCCACCCGCTTCGAGCAGATGTACCGCGATGAGCGGACGTCGCACGGCCTGCCCACCGCAACGCCGTGGGACATCGGCGGACCCCAGCCGGTGGTCCAGCAGCTGGTCGCGCTCGGTGCGATCAAGGGCGAGGTGCTCGACCCGGGCACCGGGCCGGGCCATCACGCGATCTACTACGCCTCGAAGGGCTACGCGGCGACCGGCATCGACGGGGCGGCCGGAGCCATCGAGCGCGCGCGGCAGAACGCCGAAAAGGCCGGGGTGTCGGTCAATTTCGAGCTGGCCGACGCCACCAAGCTGGACGGGTTCGACGGCCGGTTCGACACGGTCGTCGACTGCGCCTTCTACCACACGTTCAGCACCGAGTCCGAGCTTCGGCAGTCCTACGTGCGTGCGCTGCACCGCGCGACCAAACCGGGCGCGCGGCTGTACATGTTCGAGTTCGGACAACACAACATCAACGGCTTCAAGATGCTGCGGTCGTTGTCCGAGAACGATTTTCGCGACGTGCTTCCCGCGGGCGGCTGGGAGATCACGTATCTCGGCACCACCACCTATCAGGTCAACATCAGCGTCGAGTCCATCGAGCTGATGGCCGCGCGCAATCCCGACATGGCCGATCAGGCCCGGGAGTTGCTCGAGCGCTTCCGCGTGGTCGAGCCCTGGCTCGAGGGCGCACGCGCGCACGCCCCGTTCTGGGAAGTGCACGCCACCCGGGTGGACTGAGTTCGTCTCACTTGGCGGCCTGCCTCGAGCGAGGCGGCCCGCGTTCGCGCCAGGCTCGCTCCTTCCACGAGACTTAAACCGTGGCGGGACTTTACAGCGTGTCGTGTGCGTGGTTTAAGTGTCGCGGCATCCACGACGGGCGAGGGCGGCCCGCACGCGGTGTACCACGTCGTCGGGCTTGTCCTCGGCGATCACCCGGATCACAACCCAGCCAAGCTCGGCAAGCTTGCGGAGCCGATCCTGGTCCCGCACATACTGGCTGCGGTTGGTGCGATGGTGGTCGCCGTCGTACTCGACGGCCACCTTGTATTCCTCCCAACCCATGTCGAGGACGGCAACGAGTCGCCAGTTCACCTGCACCGGTATCTGCGTCGTGGGAGCGGGAAGCCCGGCGTCGATCAGCAGCAACCGCAGCCACGTTTCCTTCGGGGATGCCGCGCCCGGGTCGACCAGCGGAAGCGCTGTGCGCAGCGTCCGCAGTCCGCGGGCCCCTGCGTGACGCTTGGCGAGCAGCATGACCTCCTCGCTCGAGAACGGGGTCGCGCGCATCAGCGCATCGAGTCGCGCTACCGCCTCGCCGCTGGGCGGCCGCCTGGCCAAATCGAACGCCGTCCTCGCGAGAGAGGTCACCCGCAGCCCGTTGACACGGGTGACCTCGTCGGGTCCGACTCGCTGGTTGCGGGCGATCACGCCCGTCGGTGGATGCGGATTTCGCCAAATCAGCTCGATCGGCTCGTCGTCGTCGATCCACCGCGAACCATGTAGGGCGGCCGCGGCAAGTCCGGCGAGCACGCCGCGGCGGTCCGACCACAACCACGCCCCAACGGAACGCGTCCGGAGCGACGGCGTGGCGTGGGCCGGCAGATAGACGTCGGGATATATCGCGCGAAACTGAGCTCGCAGCTGGTGCCGGCTCAGGGCTCCCCGCCGCAATGCCTCGCTGCCGACAAACACGTCGTCCACACCGGGAAAGACGTCACGACGCTCCCGCAGGCTCCGCGAGACTTAAACGATGGCGGAGCCTTGCGGCGTGTCGTCTGCGTGGTTTAAGTGTCGCGGCAGCCGACACCAGGCAGCCGGCGGCCGACGCGTCGCGACGCGGCGGCCGACGCGCGGCGGCGGCGCCCGAAAGGGATTACGTCCCCGCGGGCACCAGGCGCAGCGAGATGGAGTTGATGCAGTAGCGCTGATCGGTCGGCGTCGGGTAGCCCTCGCCGGTGAACACGTGGCCCAGGTGGCTGTGGCAGTTCGCGCACAGCACCTCGGTGCGCGTGGTCCCCATCGAGTGGTCGGGCCGCAGGATCACCGCGTCGGAGTCGGCCGGGTCGAAGAACGACGGCCAGCCGCAGTGCGACTCGAATTTCTCTGTGCTGCGGAACAATTCGGCGCCACACGCCCGGCACTGGTAAATGCCTTCGGTTTTGGTGTCGGTGTACTCACCGGTGAACGGCCGCTCGGTGCCGGCGCGGCGCAGCACCTCGAACTCCTGCGGGTTGAGCTTTCGGCGCCACTCGTCGTCGGACAGCTGCACCTTCGGACTGGTCATGCGTCCACGTTAGCCTCGTCACGCCCAACCGGCACCCACGCCGGATCGATGCCGTCGTCCAGCCGGTCCTCGGCCTTCGCATCGAGGTAACGGAACAGGAGCACCGTGAACACCACGATCAGCAGCAGCGACCAGCCGTAGGTGATCTTGAGGTAGTGCAGCGCGCGGCCGTACCTCATGTACCGGTAGATCAACCAGTCGTCGAGCGTGAGAAATCCATAGATCCCCAGCCACGCCGGCCAGTTGCGGATCAGGGAACTCCGCAGCACGACCGTCATCAGGAACGGGAACAGCATCATCGAGTAGTAACCCTGGGCCAGCGGCAACACCAGCCACGACCACAGCAGCAGCACGCCCGACGAGTTGGTGAACCAGAACAGCGGATCGCGGGTGCGGTAATAGCGATAGAGCAGCCACAGCGCGCCGATCGCGAGCACCGTGAACAGAAGCCGCAGGACGACGATCAGCCAGGTGGGCAGGCCGAAGTACACGCCGTTGCCCTCGATCGAGCTGTTGAAGTAGTCCCGGACGCCGCCGATGTAGGGCAGCGTGCGCGTGACGAAGTCCATCGGATCGCTGACCAGCGGCCAGGCGGCCGCGTTGATGGCGATCGGGACCAGGAACGCGGGCACCAGCGTCCGCCACTGGCGGTTCAGCAGCGGCAGCAGAAGTAACGGCCCCAGCACCGGTTTGAGCGTGAGCGTCAACCCGATCACGAGCCCGGCCCACCACTGGTGCCGCACCTTCCCGTCCAGCAGCCAGCGCAAGAACAGCACCTCGGCCAGCAACACGCAGCCGTTGATGTTGGTGAACACCAGCGTGCTGGTGACGCTTTCCGTGCAGAACATGGCCAGCAGCAGGGCGGGCGCGGCCACCGAGGACAGCGTGAAGTTGAACAACCGCAGCAGCAGGTACCAGGCGATCAGGATGGCCACGGTGTTGATCAGGATGAACAGGTACCGCGACGGCGTGAAGGACAGGTAGCCGAACGGTGCCATCAGCAGGGTGCCGCCGGGCGGATACAGGTAGTGCGGGTCGACGTAGTCGAAGTGCTCGTTGTAGATGTCCCAGCCGCGCCGGAAGTTCAGCACCGCCCGGTACACCGGCTTGAAGTCGTCGGTGATGTTGCCGTTGAGCGTCAGGATGATGCTTCGGTGCAGCACCGACATGATGGCCACCGGCCATAACGCGGACCGCAGTATCGCCGCGGTGCTCGGCGCGCCGCTACCGGGACGAAAGGCGGCGAGGGTCCGATCGCGCAGGCCGGTTCGGGTCGAGTCAGCTGCCGTCACGAAGCGCAAAGTATCAGGCGGGACAGTACGTGTCGGTCCCGGGCAGCTTGCCGCTGTTGACGTAGCCGATCAGCGGGGAAACCGCGCACGGCGAGTAGATGCTGGCGCCGTGGCCGATGCCCTGCCACATCACCCGCTTGCTGGCCGCGTTGGCGTTGATGACGGTCGCCGCCGTCGCCGCGACGCCTTCGGTCCCGACGATCGGGTCGTTCTGCACGCCGAGCAGCAGGACGTCGACCTTCAACGATTTCGGCGGCGCCGGGGGCGAACCGGTGGGCCAGTGCACGCATTTGACCAAGTTGAGCGCCGCGACGGTGCCGAATTGCGGGTACAGCTTGGCCCACGCCACCACCAGTTCGCGCACCCGGTCCGGGGTGGGGCGGTTGACGGCGTCGCTGCAGGTGTTGACGAACTGGCCGTCGGAGTCCTCGGTGGCGTTGGCGTGGTTGATCAGGTTGGTCAGCTGGTTGGTGTCGCCGGAGCGGGCGGCCGCCAGGGCGTTGGCCAGGTTGGTGGTGGCGTTGACGCGGCCGCCGGCGGGAAAGCCCAGCGCGACGGTGATGGCGTTGGCCACCTCGGCGACGGACGCTCCGCCGGGGCCCTTGCCGGCGCGGGCGTCGGCCAGCAAGGCGCCGACGGCGCCCTTGGGGTCGGCGCCCAGCGCGCAGTTCACCGCGATGCACTGGGCGGCGAACGCGTCGAGCGCGGCCTGCTGGCCCTTGACCTGTTGCTCGGCGGCGGCTTCGGCGTTGACGCCCAACGCGACTGGCGAGTCGAGGATCAGCCGGGCGACCTTGTCGGGGCGCGTCGCGGCGTAGGCCAGCGCCACCTGGGCGCCGTTGCCGATCCCGACCAGCGCGACCGCGGGCACGTCCCACAGCGTGCGCAGCCGCTCGATGTCCGAGGCGGCGTGGGCGTTGTCGTAGGCGCCGGCGCCCGGCGCGATGGCGTCGGTGCAGTTGGTGGTGGCGGTGTTCGCGACGTCCGAGAGGTTGGCGACGGGATCGTCGCCGGTCTGGAACTGCGCCTGGTCGCGCATGATCTGGCGGTCGGACGAGTCGCGGCAGTCGATCGGGTTCGACATGCCCATGCCGCGCCGGTCGACGGCCACGATCGGGTGCGTCTGCAGCACGTCGGCGCCGCCCCGCGACAGCCAGACCGGCAGCTGTGCCGACGACGGCAGGTCCGAGCCGGTGGTGAAGACGAGCGGGCCCGCGTCGCGGGGGGTCTGGCTGGAGCGGGCGCGCACCACGCCGACGCTCACGGTGCCGGTCCCGCCGCCGTTCGGGTCCAGGTCCGCGT
>NZ_LZJJ01000259.1:0-13465 GCF_001667625.1 Mycobacterium sp. E1715 | reverse complement strand
GGCGCGGCCCTGGCCGTTGGTGTTGTCCACGAAGGCGCCCAGCGGCGAGCTGCAGCCGGTCTGACGCCACGAGCCGGCTTTCTGACCGCGTACGTCGAAGAAGTTCGCGTTGATCGCGATCGTGGGCTGGCCCATTCGCTGCCACGCCTGCAGCGGCGCATAGAGTTCCGACGCCTGCCAGAGGCCCTCGCCGGTGCGGGCGCCGGGGTTGTTCTCGCAGCGCGCCTGATCGCCCTGGTGCGTGTCGACCAGCAGGTGGGGCGAAAGCCGGCCCGCGGCGTTCTTGATGATCATCAGGTGGCCGCCGTTGTTCATCTCGTACCAGCTGCCACCGGCGTTGAGCATCGGTGCGGGATGGCCGGGACCGAAGTTATAGACCAGGTAGGAGCCCTTGGTGGTGTTGATGGCGTTGGCCAGCAGATCGCGGCCGTCGGCGGCGTGCGCGACCGGCTGTCCGGTGGTGCACGCGAGGACAATGCCGGCGACGATGGCGGTGCAGCCGGCCACCAGCCGGCGCAAGCTGGCGCCTCGGGTCAGCACGATCGCCCTTTCCGCCCGGATCTGAATACAACATAAACATCATCAGTCACATCCGTCACACTGTCAATTTAGATAACGGGCGGATGACGCTCGGGCGGCGGTCGAATTACGTTTGCTCGCTTGGGCTTTCGCTCGACGGTTCCGGCTCGGTGGCGGCGACCGTTCGCTCGTGCTTGCCCTGGCGCGCCTTGTGCTGAGCCTGGTGTTCCTGGGCGATCGCCAGCTCGACGGCACCCGCGATCCGGTGGAATCCCTTGCGGTCGTACAGGTGCGTGACGATGCCGCCCAGCAGCAGCCCGATCACGAGGCCGATCGTCGTCATGATCAGCGCCTGGGAGATCCCGGTGTCCGCGTGCCCCTTGAAGTACAGCAACGACCGGGTGCCGAGGAAAACCTGGTGCATGGGCTCGAATTCAGCCAACCAGCGGAAGAACGTCGGCGTCGCCTCCAGCGGCACGGTGGCGCCGGCCGAGGGCAGGCCGAGGATCACGAAGATCAACATGCTGACCAGCAGGCCGCCGGTGCCCAGCACGGAGAGCAACGAACTGGAGGTGATGCCCACCGCGGCGATCGCGAACACCCCGAAGGCCCAGAGTTGCCAGCCGAGGTCGATGGGCATGCCGAGCCCATGAGCGATCGCGATATAGACGGCGGAGGTGAGCAGGCCCAGCAGCACCATGATCGCCCACTTGAGCAGCAGCGTCTGAAATCGCGAGATTCTGACCTGCTCGGCGAAGCGATACACCGGACCGAATTCGGCTGGGACGTAACCGAGTAACGCGTCGACCAGGGTGCTGACCACGATACTGCCGGTGAACCCCGCGAGCAGCAGTAAGAGCGCGTAATAGAAGGCCGATAGCCCGTTACCGGTGCCGTCGGGCAGCGGGTGGAACACGGTCGACTCGATCTCGATCGGCGTCGACAGGCCCTCTTCGGCGGCCCCGGCCAGCGGTGCGCCGCCGGTCTGCGCCTTGACCGAAGCGAGGAGTCGTTCGCCCACTTCACCATTCGCCACGCCCATCGCCATGTTCAGCGTCTGCGCGGCGATGCTGGCGCCGAGCGTGCCGGCCCGCGGGTTCGTCGAGATCGTGATCACCGGCCGTTCCGCGGGACCGGGCACCACCGCGCTGGCGCCCAGATCGCGCAGCTTCGACGAGAAGCTGGGCGGGATCAGCACCGAGCCGTACACGTGCCCGGTGCTCAACTGGTGCTTGGCGGCGTCGCGACTGAGCACGCGGACGTCGAACTTGTTCTTGTCCAGGCCGTTGACCAAGCGGCCGGTGAGTTCCGCGCCGGCCGGCCCGGCGTCCTCGTTGACCACGGCGATGGGGAAGTGCCGCAGGTTGGTCATCGGGTTCAAGATGCCGCCGAGGTAGAGCGCGCACAGCGCCGACATCAGGGCCAGCGTGATCACGAGCGGCGCCGCCCAGAACCGCACGGTCCGGACCGCCTTCACGTTCCGGTTGGGGTTCGGCGCCGCGTGCTGCGGCCGCGATTGAGACATGCCGGCTCCTGTCTGTCACGCCCACTCTATGGGCTCGCGGCCCCCAGTTCAGCGTGCATCTCCCAGACCAGTAGTTCCGACGCATCGTTCGCCGTAACCCGCGCTTCGCCGGCATCGGTGAACCGAACGGCGTCACCGTCCCGCAGGTCGCCGGCGCCCTCGCAGGTGATCGCGCCCCGCGCCACGAAGAGATGCAGGTAGGGCGCCTGCGGGAGGATCACGGTGTCACCGGGCTGCAGCCGCGCGGCGTGTAGGGCGGCGCTGCGGTTGTGCAGGTCGATCGCCCCGTCCCGGCCGCGGATACCCGAGGCGATCGTCACGAGTGTGCCGTCCAACACGTCCGCGCCGATCTCTTGCTGTTGATAGCCGGGGGCGATGCCGGCCTCGTCCGGCACCACCCACATCTGCACGAAATGCACTGGCTCCGTGGGAGAGTCGTTCTCCTCCGAGTGCAGGATTCCGGTGCCCGCCGACATGCGCTGGGCCAGGCCGGGAACGATGACGCCGTGATTGCCGATGGAGTCCCGGTGCGCCAATCGACCCTTCATCACCCACGTCACGATCTCCATGTCCCGGTGCGGATGCGTGCCGAATCCGGTTCCGGGCGCGACGATGTCGTCGTTGTTGACCAGTAGCAACCCGTGGTGGGTGTTATCCGGGTCGTAGTGGTCGCCGAACGAGAACGAGTGCCGCGATGTCAGCCAGGGTGTGTTGGTGACGGCCCGCTCGGCCGCACGCCGGATGTCCGCGTGGGCAGCCATGGGCCCAGCCTAATCTCACCGGCGACGTCAGGACACGGTCGCGGCGAGCAGCCCCTGGGCATGCCTGAGCGCGGCCTCGAGCCCGGGCAGTGTCAGTCCGGGAGAGCGGCCCAGGTGGATCTCGATCTGGTAGTCCGGCTGGCCATCCGGCCCGAAGATCGGCAGCACCACGAACTCGGCCGCGGCCAAATCGGTTTCGAGCACATCGGTGACGGACTGCAGCGTCACCATCGTCATCAGGGTGGTGAGCTGGCGGGTCACCCGCGCCGTCGGCTCCAGGGACGTCAGCACCTCGGCGAGGCGATCGTGCAGCGACTGGTGGGTGTCGTCGAACCGCCACGCGCCGTACCCACGGGCGCGAATGTCGGCGAGCACCCGCTGGTGGTCGGCGACCTCCGCCCGGGTCAGCCGCGGCATCACCCGGTGCAGCCAGGCCCGCACGAATTCGTCGTCGCGCCAGGCCATGGCGACCAGGCCGAACGGCGGGTCGATGGGGAAGCGCTGGCCGACGGCTTGCCCGCCGTCGGTTCCGTGGCCGACCGCGTCCACCGTGGTCAAGTGCCGCCCGCCGATCTTCGACATGGAGCAGCCCGCGCCGAGCGCTTCATGCAGAAACCGCAGGGCGTCGCGGCCCCGGTCCAGCAGCGGGAACTGCGCCCGTAGCCCATGCACCAGCCCGAACAGGCCACTGCCCAGGACGTAGCGGCGATCTCCGCGGCGCGCCACCCAGGCGCGCCCTTCCAGTTCGGCCAGCACCAGGGCGCAGGTGGATGTGCTGATCGCGCAGCGCTTCGCCACCTCGGCGGACGTCAGCCCTGCCGGCGAATCCGCCAGCGTGGCAAGCACATCCATCACGCGGCCGGTGGGCGGCGATTTGGCGGTTGACGTACCGATGTCCACCTCCCTACCATCCGTCCAAATTGTAAATACATGCATCCTAATATTAGGAGATATCCGCGGTGATCAAGGTCGGAGTGTGGGGGCCGGGTTCGATGGGGGTGATTGCCCTGCGCGGCGTCATCGACCACCCGGAGTTAAAGCTGGTCGATCTGGTCGTGCACAGCGACGCCAAGGCGGGCCGCGACGCGGGGGAGCTGTGCGGCATCGGGCCGGTCGGGGTTACGGCCACCCAGGACCCCTCGGCGATGCTCGCCGGCGGCGCCGATGCGGTGGTGTACGCCGCCGGCGCCAACCTGCGGCCGCTCGAGGCCGTCGAGGACATGGTCTCGATCCTGCGGGCCGGCAAGAACGTGGTGTCGTGTTCGGTTGTGCCGCTGGTCTTTCCCGACGGTGTCGACGCGGCGTTCACCGATCCCCTACGGCGGGCCGCGCTCGACGGCGGTGCGTCGTTCTTCACCACCGGCATCGACTCCGGCTTCGCCAACGACGTCCTGCCTTTGGTGCTTACAGGCGTCTCGCGCGTCATCGAGTCGGTCCGGGTGACGGAGATGTTCAACTACGCCACTTACCCGGATCGGGCCGCGGTGTACGAGATCCTGGGGTTCGGCAAACCCGCGGAATACCAGGCGTTCGCTGCCCAGCCGGGAATCTTCACCTTCGGCTGGGGGCCGGTCCTGCATCAGCTCGCCGCCGGACTGGGCGTCAAGATCGACGACATCGAGGAAAGCAACGAACGCCTTCCCGCCGCCGAGTCCTTCGACACGCCCACCGGCCACATCGACGCCGGGACGATCGCGGCCATGCGCTCCACGCTGACCGGATACGTCGCTGGGAAGCCAACTTTCGTCCTCGACCACGTCACCCGGATGCGCGACGACATCGCGCCGGACTGGCCGCAGCCTCGCATCTCGATCCCGCCGAAGGACCTCGGGTACGGGCAGGCCTCCGGGCGCGGCCTCTATCGGGTCGAGATCGAGGGATCGCCCAGCATGCGGTGCGAATTCGAGATGGCGGAAGACCACGACCACGACCTGGGCGCCCGGATCGCGGGCGCCTCGAGGATGGTCAACGCCATCCCGGCGGTGTGCGCCGCCCCGCCGGGGCTGCTCTCGGCGCTGGACCTGCCGCTGGTCACCGGGGCGGGACTGGTCCGGCCCGTGCCGGGGCCGGCACCGGACAGCCGGTTGTTCTAGGCCCCGTCGCCGGGGTAGGTCGCGGCGGCGAGCGCCAGGATCTCGGTGCGATCCGCAGGCAGGATGAAGCGAGCGTCGATGGCCGCGTCGAGCGAGGCGGTGAAGCGCTCCAGGTATTCGGCCTTGCCGCCCGGGTAGAGGCGGCGCACCGTGTCGGCGTCGAAGGGTTCACCCGCCCCGAAGATCGCGGCCATCAGGTTTTCGTCGGTGGTGACGCCGGACGTGCGCGCGATCGGTACGTCGACCCAGGGGCTCCGAATGCCGCCCTGGGCAAGGCCGTTGGCGTCGAGCACCAGCTGGGGCGACTCGGATTCGCGCATGGCTATCGGCGCGGCCGAGGGCGCCGGCTCCCCGGTCCGGATCCACCCGTCGAGCGCGGCGACCGCCGCCTGCACCACGTAGTGATGCTGCGGGCCGAAGTTGATGTAGTGATCGAGTTGCTGACCCATCAGCATGTTGGTCGGCGCGTAAGCGGCCACGATGTCGGCGAGCGGGGCCGAACCGGAGTCGATCGGCGCCACCTGAATGGTGTAGTTGTCGGCGTGCGCGGCGCCGGGGATCTCCCAGACCCGCAGCATGTCGTTGTCGGGCTGCCTGGCGGAGTAATAGCCCAGCGGCACATGGCCGAACAGATCGGTCTCGGTGATGACCGTGAGCAGTGGGACGCGCAGGTTCGGCCGGAACTTCACCGCCTGTTGCGACCCGCGCGAGGACTCCAGTCCCTCGATCAGCGAGACCCCGTCGAGCGGTGCGGCCGGCCCGAATCGGGAGTGCACCAGGAAGCCGTCGTAAACGCGGGCGAGCGGATCGACGGCGTTGACGTAGGTGGTGAGGAACATCGCCGATTGCGACTCGCCGATCCCGATGACGTGTTGCGGATGCAGCCCGGCCAGGATGCCGTCGCCCCGATCCCTGACGAGTTCGCCGGCGTGGGAGAAGATGTCGAACGCGAAGGCGTCGCCCGGGTGATGCAAGCCACCGTAGCGGGCCGGATCTTGCGTCTTCAGGGACATGTCCATGCCGAGCAGGCTGGCGCCGCCGTCAATCCCCACCTTCTGCGCCGAGACGGCTACGTAGGCGTATCCCGCCCGGACGATTTCACGGTACGCCATCATCCATACGGCGGGCGCGTCGATGCCGCCGCTGACGTTGAGCCACTCGACCAGCGCGGTGCCGTTGAAACGGGCCGGATCGGTGGGTGTGATGGCCACGATCCGAGTGGTGTAATCGGCTGTCCCGCTGGGTGTTACATCCCAGCGACCGTCCGGGCCGAGCTCGCCGTTCGGCGCGAAGGACGAAGCGGTGCCGGAGATGAAGAACTCTTCGGCGGCGTAGCCGACGCTGCCGATGTCGAAGGCGCCCAGCAACAGCAGCGCCTTTCCGGACGCGGGTGTGACGTCGATGTATGTCATAACGCCTCCGGCAGGCCGAACTTCGCGAACAGCTTCTCGTCGAGGAAGGCCACCACGTGTGACACCGCGTCGCCGCGCACATCGAGGACGTGCAGCTGGAAGGGCACGTGCCGATCGCCGGCGCGCATGTACATGGCGGCGCCGGGCTGCCCGTTGGCGACCACCGGCAGCAGGCGCATGTCGCCGGGGTCCTGGGCGGGGCATTGCTGGTGAATGAGGGTGACGATGTCCCGCGGGCCCCGGTACCAACCGACGTACGGCGGCATCTCCCAGATGGCCTCGGCGGTGAACAGTTCGACCAGGCGGTCGATGTCGTAGGCCTCGAAGGCGGCGATGTAGCGCGCCAGCAGGTCCTGGGTTTCCGGGGAATCCGGTGCCGCCAACCGGTCGCCCGCGCTGGGCCCGACGGCGTCCAGCTGGGACCGGGCGCGCTGCAGCAAACTGTTGACGGCGGTCGTGGTGGTGTTGATCGCGTCGGCCACTTCGGCGGCCTTCCACTGCAGCACGTCACGAAGCAACAGCACCGCCCGCTGCCGGGGTGAGAGGTGTTGCAGCGCAGCGACAAACGCCAACCGGACCGACTCTCGCGACCCGACGATGACCGACGGGTCGGCCGGGTCGTTCGTCAGGTCCGGGAGTGGTTCCAGCCAGGGCACCTCGCGCCGCTCGTGCAGTTCGGCGGTCGGGTCGGAGCTGGGTGCGCCCAACCCGGTCGGCAGCGGGCGGCGTTGCCTGCCCTCCAGCGCGCTCAGGCAGGTGTTGGTGGCGATGCGGTGCAGCCACGTCCGCATCGAGGACTTCCCCTCGAAGCGGTCGTAGGCCTTCCACGCGCGCAGCAACGTTTCCTGCACCAGATCCTCGGCGTCGTGCAGCGACCCGGTCATCCGGTAGCAGTGGGCGAGCAGCTCACGACGGTACGGCTCGGCGTGCGCCGAGAAGTCACCGCCGACCGGGGGGACGAGGTCGGAGTTCGCGGCGTTTTGCGCAAGCAGTCCCACGATGGGAGAGCCTACGACAGTGTCTGGCAGGGCGACCTGCATCGGGAGCCATTACGCTGCCCGTAATGACTAGGACCGTGCAGTGAACCGAGCCGAACGGAACTTCGACGGATTCGGTGGAGTGCGCATCGTTTACGACGTCTGGACACCGGACACCGCGCCGCGGGCGGTGGTCGTACTGTCGCACGGACTCGGCGAGTATGCCCGCCGGTACGACCACGTCGCGGAGCGTTTCGGGGAGGCGGGCCTGGTCACCTACGCGCTGGACCATCGCGGGCACGGCCGTTCGGGTGGCAAGCGGGTGCTGGTGCGTGACGTCTCCGAGTACACGGCGGACTTCGACAGCCTGGTGCGGATCGCCACCCGGGAGCATCCGGGCCTCAAATGCATCGTGCTCGGGCACAGCATGGGCGGCGGCATCGTGTTCGCCTACGGCGTCGAACGGCCCGACAACTACGACCTGATGGTGCTGTCGGGGCCCGCGGTGGCCGCCCAGGACCAGGTGTCGCCGCTGATGGCGCTGGCCGCCCGGGTCGTCGGCGGCCTGGTGCCCGGCCTGCCGGTGCAGGAGCTGGACGTCGACGCCATCTCCCGGGACCCGGAAGTGGTGGCGGCCTACAAGAGCGATCCGCTGGTGTATCACGGGAAGGTTCCGGCCGGCATCGGCCGCGCCCTCCTTCAGGTCGGCGAGACCATGCCGCAGCGCGCACCGGCGCTGACGGCGCCACTGCTGGTGGTGCACGGCTCCGACGACCGCCTGATTCCCGTCGCGGGCAGCCGGCGCCTGGTCGAGTGTGTCGGGTCCGCCGACGTCGAACTGAAGGTCTACCCCGGGCTCTACCACGAAGTCTTCAACGAGCCGGAGCGCGACCAGGTGCTGGGCGACGTGGTCGCCTGGATCACCGCCCGGCTCTGAGGCGGAACTGTCGTAGCGCTCCCGTATTTTGGCGCATATGACCCGCGCCGACGACGATGCAGAGCGGGTACCGCCCGCTCGGGGGGAGAGGAGTGGCGCACATGACGGACGACAAGATGCTGGCCCGCATCGCCGCGCTGTTGCGCCAGGCCGAAGGCACCGACAACCCGCATGAGGCGGACGCCTTCATGAGCGCCGCGCAGCGGTTGGCCACGGCGTCCTCCATCGACCTGGCGGTGGCGCGGTCCCACGCGGCGAACCGCTCGCCGGCGCAGGCCCCGACGCAGCGGACCATCACCATCGGGGAAGCCGGCACCAAGGGACTGCGGACCTATGTGCAGCTGTTCGTGTTGATCGCGATGGCCAATGACGTGCGCTGTGACGTGGCATCCAATTCGACGTTCGTCTACGCCTACGGGTTCGCCGAGGACATCGACGCCACGCACGCGTTGTACGCCAGCCTGGTGGTCCAGATGGTGCGGGCGTCGGACGCCTACCTGGCGTCGGGGGCGCACCGGCCGACGCCCACCATCACCGCGCGGCTGAACTTCCAGTTGGCCTTCGGGGCCCGCGTGGGCCAGCGCCTGGCGGAGGCTCGTGACGAGGCCCGGCGCGAGGCCACCAAGGACAGGCGCCGGCCGCCGGGCACGGCGATCGCGTTGCGGGACAAAGATGTCGAGCTGCACGACTACTACCGGAGCGCGTCGAAGGCGCGGGGCACCTATCAGGTCAGCCGGGCGACGGCGGGCTATTCCTCGTCGGCGCGGCGCGCGGGGGACCGGGCCGGTCGGCGGGCGCGGCTGGGCAGCAGCCCCGAACTCCCGGGCGCGCGCACCCCGTTGGGCCGGTGACCCCGGAACGCTCCGCCAAGAGGGACTCCCAGCGCGCCAAGGTTTACGCGGCCGAGGAGTTCGTCCGGACGCTGTTCGACCGGGCCGCCGAGCACGGGTCACCCGTCGTGGACTTCTTCGGCGGGCAGCTCACGCTGCCGCCGGAGGGACGATTCGGCTCGGTGTCCGCCGCGCAGCGCTATGTTGACCAGGTGCTTGCATTGCCGGCGGTGCGCCGGCGGTGGCCCTCCGCGGCGCCGCTGCGGGTGCGGCCGCGACGGGCCGCCACCGCGGCCCATTACGAATTCCGCGACGGCACAGGCGTTATCGCGGTCCCCGACCGCGACACCGCCGACTGGGCGCTGCGCGAACTCGTGGTGCTTCACGAGGTCGCTCACCACCTGTGCCGGGCCGACCCACCGCACGGCCCGGAGTTCGTCGCGACGTTCGGCGAGCTGGCGGAGCTGGTGATGGGCCCCGAGTTGGGGCACGTGCTGCGCGTCGTGTACGCGAAAGAGGGTGCGCGGTGAGCGATCCCGACGCCCGGGCACGCGAGGTCGAGGCCCAGCTGACCGACGACGAGCGGTTCTCGCTCCTGGTCGGCGTGATGGGGGCCGGCGACATGTGGCCGGTGCGCGACGACCGCATCCCACCGGGCGTCCCGATGAGCGCCGGTTACGTGCCCGGCATTCCCCGGCTCGGCATTCCGGCGTTGCAGATGAGCGACGCCGGCCTCGGTGTGACCAACCCCGGCTACCGCCCGGGTGACAGCGCGACCGCGCTGCCGGCCGGGCTGGCGCTGTCGGCGAGCTTCGATCCCGCGCTCGCCCGCGCGGCGGGGGAGGTGATCGGCCGGGAGGCCCGCAGCCGCGGGTTCAACGTGCAGCTGGCCGGCGCCATGAACCTCGCGCGCGACCCGCGGAACGGGCGCAACTTCGAATACCTTTCCGAGGACCCGCTTTTGACCGCGACGATCGCCGCGGAGTCGATCGACGGCATCCAGCAACAACACGTCATCTCGACCGTCAAGCACTACTCGCTGAACTGCAACGAGACCAATCGGCACTTTTTGGACGCCGTCATCGACCCCGACGCGCATCGCGAATCCGACCTGCTGGCCTTCGAAATGGCCATCGAGCGGGCGCGGCCGGGCGCCGTGATGGCCGCCTACAACAAGGTCAACGGCGCCTACGCCGCCGCCAACGACGTCCTGCTCAACCAAGTGCTGAAAGGCGCCTGGGGATACCCGGGCTGGGTCATGTCGGACTGGGGGGCCACACCGTCGTGGGAGTGCGCGCTCGCCGGCCTCGACCAGGAATGCGGCGCGCAGATCGACGCGCTGTTGTGGCAGAGCGAAACCTTCGGCGCGCCGCTGCGCGCCGCCCATGCCGACGGCAGGCTGAGCGACGAGCGCCTCTCCGACATGGTCCGGCGGATCCTGCGGTCGATGTTCGCGGTCGGCGTCGACCGGGCAACGGTCACGCCCCCACCGGATCTGGCCGCCCACAACGAGATTGCGCTGCGGGTCGCCCGGCAGGGAATCGTGCTGCTGAGCAACCGCGGGCTGCTGCCCCTGGCGCCGGAATCGACCGCCCGCATCGCCGTCATCGGCGGGTACGCGAACGTGGGCGTGCCTGCCGGCTACGGGTCGAGCGCCGTCGTCCCGCCGGGCGGCTACGCGGCCGTGATTCCGATCGGCGGCGCCGGACTCGAGGCGGGGCTGCGCAAGCTGCACCTGCTGCCATCGAGCCCGCTGGACGAGCTGCGAAAGCAATTGCCCAACGCCGAAATCGAATTCGACCCCGGCATCAGTCCCACGGAGGCGGTCCGCGCGGCGCGCCGCGCGGACTTCGCGATCGTGTTCGCGGTTCGCGCAGAGGGGGAAGGGTTCGACATCGCCGACCTGTCGCTGCCGCAGGGGCAGGACGAGCTGATCACCGCCGTGTCCGCCGCCAACCCGAACACCGTCGTGGTGCTCGAGACGGGCAATCCGGTGACCATGCCCTGGCGCGACTCGGTGCGGGCGATCGTGCAGGCCTGGTATCCGGGGCAGGCCGGCGCCCAGGCCATCGCGGAAGTCCTTGCCGGGCGGGTCAATCCGTCGGGACGCCTGCCGATCACCTTCCCGGCCGACCTGCGACAGACGCCGCGCCCGGAACTGCCCGGACCCGGCGCCTCGTGGGGGGAGCCGAGCACGATCGAGTACGTGGAGGGATCCGACGTCGGCTACCGCTGGTTCGCCGCCACCGGGGCGACACCGGCGTTCGCCTTCGGACATGGCTTGTCCTACACCAGCTTTGAGTACCAAGACCTGGACGTCACCGGTGGAGACACGGTGACCGCCAGCTTCAGCGTGGTCAACACGGGCGACCGCACGGGGGCCGACGTCCCGCAGCTGTATCTCACCGGGACGCCCGACGGGCCGTGCCTGCGGCTGCTCGGATTCGAGCGGGTCGAGCTGGAACCGGGGGCCGGCCGTCGCGTGAGCGTCGAGGCGGATCCGCGCCTGCTCGCGCGCTACGACGGCGGCGTGGCGCGCTGGCGCGTCGGTGCGGGCGGCTATCAGGTGGCGATCGGCACGTCGGCGGTCACACCGCAGCTGGCAGCGACGGTCGAGCTCGCCGGGCGTACGTTCGGGCGCTGATCGCGGCGCGCCGGCCGCATCGAGTGTGCGTTCGCGGTTTTGGCTGTGCGCGCAGGGTTTCCCACCCCGGCGTGTCGCCGCCCCGGACGCACACTCGACGCGAGCCTCAGGAGGCGCGGACTACTTGACCGGGGTCAGCTCGTCGCCACAGGTGCAGCGGTACGGCTCGCCCGAACCGGAGCAGTGGCAGGGAACCTCGATACGAACGCGACACCCGCAGCCCTCGTGGCCGCAGGTCAGCTCGGTGCCTGCTTCGTAATTTGCCATTTCACTCACCCATTTCTCTGTTGTGATCCCTTACGGCTGTGGTCGACCACGCCACCCACTATATACCCCCCATGGGTATCCGTAAATGACCGTGACCGCTCCGATACCGGCGCGGCCGGCATCGCGCCGCACGGCTAGCTTGGTGGCATGACCCAGAACCCAACGCCGCAAGACGTCGACGAGTTTCTGAACGACACCGTGATCGGGGACGATCCGGCGCTGAGCGCGGCGGTCGAGGCCAGCGACGCGGCCGGCCTGCCGCAGATCGCCGTGTCGGCCCAGCAGGGCAAGTTTCTGAGCCTGCTGGCCGGCGCGGTCCGGGCCCGCCGCATCCTCGAGATCGGCACCCTGGGCGGCTTCAGCACCATCTGGCTGGCCCGCGGAGCCGGCCCGCAGGGCCGGGTGGTGACCCTGGAATACGAGCCCCGGCACGCCGAGGTGGCCCGGGCGAACCTGGAGCGGGCGGGTGTCGCCGACCGGGTGGAGGTGATCGTCGGTGCGGCGCTGGACACCTTGCCGACATTGGACGGCGGCGCGTTCGATCTGGTGTTCATCGACGCGGACAAAGAGAACTACGTCGCCTACCTGGACTGGGCGGTCCGGCTGGCCCGCCCGGGCGCACTCATCGTGGCGGACAACGTCGTTCGCGAGGGACAGATCCTGGATCCGCAGCACAACGCGCAGGCGCAGGCGGTCCGAGAGACCTTGCGACTGATGGGCGAGCACCCGCGACTGGACACGGCCGTGATCCAAACGGTCGGGGCCAAGCGCTGGGACGGCTTTGCGCTCGCGCTGGTGCGCTAAGGGCTGAGGTCGGCGACCGCCTGCGCGGCGGAACTGAGTTCGCCGATTCGCAGGGCAGTTTCGCCGGCGTACAGCGCCGCACGGTCCACCCACGCATCGGGAGTGCCGGCGAGCGGCGCGAGCGGCGTGAGCAACGGCCGGGCCGGCGACTGCATGCGCATCAACGCGCCGGCGTCGAAGTAGCCCAGCACGGCCATCGGGCGGCTCACCGCATTGATGGCAGCGGGCAACGGCTTCGCCCTGCCGTCGGCGCGGCACCAGCGCCGCGTCGCCGCGTTGGGCACGACGCGATGGCGCAGCGGCCAGCTCAGGCCGAACAGGTTGGTCTCGATCGTCGTGTCCGCGTTGGCAACTCGGCGCTGATACTCCCGGTTGGCGTTCGCCTCGTGCGTCATCAGGAAGCGCGTTCCCGCGACCACGCCGCTGGCGCCCGCGGCCAGGGCGGCGCTGGTGTCGGCACCGGTGGCGATGCCGCCGGCGAGAAACACCGGGCGGTGGCCCGCGACGGCCAGCGCCCGGGGCAGGAATTGCAGCGCCGGCATGGTTCCGACGAGGTGGCCACCGGCCTCGCGCCCCTGAGCGATCAAACCGTCGGCGCCCCAACCGATAGCGGCGCGGGCCTGCCCCGGGGTGCCGACCATCACGAAGACGAAGATGCCGGCGTCGCGCAGGTGTCGTACCAGCCCCCGCTTCTCG
>NZ_LZJJ01000258.1:0-1097 GCF_001667625.1 Mycobacterium sp. E1715 | reverse complement strand
GCCTAGCGTGAACCCCCCGCCGCGCGTGAAGTTAGTTTCACAGTCGACCGCGAGCGTGAAACCAACTTCACACTCGACGCAGGTTACCGAACCGAAAAGCCCTCGCGCTCAAAGCGATCGGGCACGGGCGCCGCTCAGGAAGGCGGCCGCTCCCACAGGTCCTGCTTGACGATCACCGGGTCGCCGACATCGACCGTGTTGTAGTACCACTCGGCGTCTTCGGGGCTCAGGCTGATGCAGCCGTGGCTGACGTTCTCCAGCCCCAGCGACGGGACGGCCCATGGGGCGGAGTGCACAAAGAGGCCCCGGTTGGTGATGCGGACGGCGTAATCGACGTTGAGCATGTAGCCGTTGGGGTCGTCGACAGGGATGCCGACGCTGCTCGAATCCATAAGCACCGAGCGCTCTTTCGACAAGACGGTGTAGTTGCCGACCGGCGTTGGAAATTCGGGCCTACCCATCGACGCGGGCAACACACCCTCTTCGCCGAAGTGGGGTCGGTGGTGCGGAGTTGGCGGTGGGGCCGCGTCGACTCCGTCGACGCTCACCTTGAAGGTGTGGTCGGTGATGTTGGCGACGCCGACGACCTTCGGGCCGGTCTTGAATTCCGTGGAGCGGCCGTCCACCGCGAGGGCCACCGTGCTGTGCGCCGGCCAGTAGTGGTCCGGAACCCATTGCACGACCTTGTTGTCGAGCCACTCGAATCGGCCGGTCATCGGCGGTGAGGACTTGACGCCGATGGCGCGCTCGGCGGCGTGCCGGTTCCCGACCGGCGCGTCGAACGTCACGACGACGGGGTGGGCCACGCCCACCGTCGCGTCCCGCGCCGGCAGGACCGACGCGACCGCGAATTCATGCGGCTGGCTGGCCGCCGCCATGCTGGTCCCCGCCGGGCCCGCAACCACGCTTACAGCGATCCCACCCACCGCAAGAACACACCGAACGACCGCTCGCATGGCTCCGATTCCTTTTAACTGACATAGTTGTAATAGGAGGATCGTAAATCCCGGATGACCAGCGGAAGCGCAAGGGCGCGTTAGCATTTGGCCACGCCTCGGTCACGGTTCGGCCACGGGGGTTTAGGTCGGAAATATGCA
>NZ_LZJJ01000257.1:0-1178 GCF_001667625.1 Mycobacterium sp. E1715 | reverse complement strand
CCGACGGCGGGGAGAACAAGCCGTCCAATCCCAGCGACCCGCACGACGGGGTCTACACGGCGGCGCGGCTGGCCCGGGACGAGGGGGTGCCCATCTCGACGATCTCGTTCGGCACCAAGACCGGCGAGATCGAGATGGACGGGCAGCGCGTGGCCGTCCCGGTTTCGACGGACCAGATGAAGACGATCGCCAAGCTGTCCGGCGGGCAGTCCTACACCGCCAGCAACATCGCCGAGCTCAACAAGAGCTACAACGCCATCGAGAAGGACATCGGCTATCGCACCGTGGCCGGGCCGGGCAGCGCCGGGTGGCTGCGCCTGGGCGTGATCACCGCCTTGATCGCGACGGCGCTGGCGCTGCTGATCAACCGGCGGCTGCCGGTCTGATCGTCAGGACGGCAGCCGGCGGTTCAGGAACAGGCCGGCCAGGATCGCGCCGGCCAACGCGACCGCCCCCAGCAGCATCCACGCGAGGCTGGCGTCGCCCTTGACGGTCTCGTACCCGATCTGGCGCTGCAGGGTCGAGTAGACGTTCTTCAGCGACTCCAGGCTGTCGGCATGGAACGCCTGGCCGTCGGTGATCTCGCAGATCTTCTGCAGCGTCTGGTCGTCTACGGGAACCGGGATGGTGGCGCCCTCGTACTCGACGGTGCCGTACGGCGTCCCGAAGGAGATGGTCGAGATCTGCACGCCCGCGGCCTTGGCGGCCCGGGCGGCGGTGAACGCCCCCTGCGGGGCGTTGGCGTCCAGCGGCACGTTCTCCCCGCCGTCGGACAGCAGCACGATGCGGGCCGGGGGCGGGGTGTCGCCACCCGTGATGGCCAGGGCGCTCACCGCGTGCAGGGCGGTGAAGATGGCCTCGCCGGTGGCCGTGCTGTCGGCGAAGTCGAGCTTCTTGAGCGCGTCGATCGTCGCCTGGTGCTGCGGGGTGGGCGACACCAGCAGGTATGGCGTGCCGGCGAAGCCGACCAGGCCCAGGTTGATGCCCGGCGTGAGCTGACTGGCGAACTGGCCGGCCGCCTCCTCGGCGGCCTTGAGCCGGTTCGGCGGGACGTCGGTCGCCCGCATCGACTGCGACATGTCGATGACCAGCACGACGACAGCCCGGTTGCGGGGGATACGCATGTCGTGGGTGGGGGTGGCCAGCGCGATGGTCAACAGGATCAGGCTGAGCAGCGC
>NZ_LZJJ01000256.1:0-761 GCF_001667625.1 Mycobacterium sp. E1715 | reverse complement strand
GTGATGTAACCGACCAGACGCTTGTCACCGGGGCGATCCTCACGCGCGATCACCACCGCCTGCCCCACCCCGTCCAACGCGCTCAACGCGGCCTGGATCTCACCCAACTCGATGCGATACCCGCGGACCTTGACCTGCTCATCGCCGCGACCCAGGTAGCGCAACTGCCCATCGCCACCCCAACACGCCAGATCCCCGGTCCGGTACATCCGCAGCCCCGGCGCCCCGAACGGACACGCCACAAACCGCGCACCGGTCAGCCCGGCCCGGCCGAGATATCCAGTGGCCAAACCGGATCCGGCCACATACAGCTCCCCGACCACGCCCTCGGGCACCGGGCGCAACCAGGCATCGAGCACGAACAGCGCCGCACCGGGCACCGGCGAGCCGATCGGCGCCACCCCAGACCCGGCCTGCAGGGGCGCGCTGATCGCCACACACATCGTGGTCTCGGTCGGCCCATAGGCGTTGACCAGCACCCGTCCCGACGCCCACCGATCGACCACCTCGGGCGGGCAGGCCTCCCCGGCCAACACCACCGCCACCCCGTCCAGGCCCGTGGGGTCCAGCATCGCCACCGCCGACGGTGTCTGGGTCAACACGCTCACGCCCTCGGCCACAAGGAGGGCGTGCAAGTCTTCCGGCGCGCGCGCGGTGTCGTCGTCGACCACCACCACCCGGCCCCCGCGCAACAGCGGGGCGAAGATCTCCCACACCGACACGTCGAAGGCCAGCGAATGCGCATGCGACCACACCCCGGG
>NZ_LZJJ01000255.1:0-1881 GCF_001667625.1 Mycobacterium sp. E1715 | reverse complement strand
GGCCTGCCGCTCGCGGTGGGCATCGCGCTGGCCGACGCCATGCTGCAGCAGAAGCGGGTCACCGCCTGCTACTTCGGCGACGGCGCGGTGGCCGAGGGCGCGTTCCACGAGTCGCTGAACATGGCGGTGCTGTGGAACCTGCCGGTGCTGTTCTGTTGCGAGAACAACCTTTACGCGATGGGCACCGCGTTGGACCGCGCCCAGTCGCAGACCGACCTGACCGTCAAGGCGGCCGCGTACCGGGTTCCCACGCTGGCGGTCGACGGGATGGACGTCGAGGCATGCCATGCCGCCGCGCAGCAGGGCGTCGACCACGTTCGCGACACCGGTGGCCCGTTCTTCATCGAATTCCGCACCTACCGGTTCCGCGCGCACTCGATGTTCGACCCGGAACTGTACCGGGACAAGGCGGAAGTCGAGCGATGGCGCGAGCGCGACCCGATCCAGGCGTTCACCGACAAGTGCGTGGGCGACGGCACGCTCTCCGACGCCGAGGTGCGTGAGATCGAAGACGCGGCCGTCGCCGAGATCGAGGCCGCGGTGGCCTACGCCGAGGCCGGAACGTGGGAGGACGTGGCGGATCTCGAGCGCGACGTGCTGACCGAAGAGGCAATGCGATGAAGACCAGCTATCGAACCGCCGTGCACGACGGCCTGCGCGACGCCCTGCGTGATGACCCGCGCGTCGTGGTGATGGGGGAAGACGTGGGGCGTTATGGGGGAACGTACGCCGCCTCCAAGGGCCTGCTGGAAGAATTCGGCCCGGAGCGCGTGCGCGACACGCCGCTGTCGGAGCTGGGCTTCGTCGGAATCGGAATCGGCGCGGCCCTCAACGGGTTACGGCCGATCGTCGAAGTCATGACGGTGAACTTCAGCCTGCTGGCGCTCGACCAGATCGTCAACACCGCCGCGGCCCTGCGTCATATGTCCGGCGGGCAGTTCTCCGTGCCGATCGTCGTGCGCATGGCGACGGGCGCCGGTCGCCAGCTCGCCGCGCAGCATTCGCACAGCCTCGAGCCGTGGTACGCCCACATTCCGGGCATCAAGGTGCTGGCTCCGGCCACCGTCGAGGATGCGTACGGCATGCTAGGGCCCGCGCTGGAGGACCCCGACCCGGTGGTGATCTTCGAGCACGTTCAGCTCTACAACACCTCGACCGACGTCGACGTCCTCTCCCCGACCGACATCTCGCGCGCGGCGGTTCGCCGCACCGGCGGTGACGTCACGCTGATCACCTACGGCGGCTGCCTGCCGAAGACGCTCGACGCCGCCAACGAGTTGTCCCTGGCCGGAATCGACTGTGAGGTCATCGATCTGCGCGTGCTGCGCCCCCTCGACGAGACCACGGTCCTGGAATCGGTCCGCAAGACGCATCGCGCGGTGGTGGTCGACGAGGCCTGGCGCACCGGCAGCCTCGCCGCCGAAGTCACCGCACGCGTGATGGAGGGCGCCTTCTACGACCTGGACGCGCCGGTGGCGCGGGTGTGCAGCGCCGAGGTGCCCATTCCCTACGCCAAGCACCTCGAAGAGGCCGCTTTGCCGCAGACCACCAAGATCGTCGCCGCCGTGCAGAGCCTGTTCGGGGAACAGCCGTGATCGAATTCAAGATGCCCTCGCTCGGCTCCGACATGGATGAAGGCACCCTGAACGAGTGGCTGGTCAAGCCCGGGGACAAGGTGACGCGCGGCCAGGTCGTGGCCATCGTCGAGACCACCAAGGCCGCGGTCGAGGTCGAATGCTGGCAGGAGGGCATCGTCGACGAGCTCGTCGTGCCCGTGGGCGAAACCGTACAGGTGGGAACGACTTTGGCCACCCTGACGGCCGCCGGCGAGACGGCGGAGAAGCGGCCCGAGGCCGCGCCGGCGCCGAAGGCGGCCGCCAA
>NZ_LZJJ01000254.1:0-9482 GCF_001667625.1 Mycobacterium sp. E1715 | reverse complement strand
AATCCACTATTCCCCCAACAATACTGGCCGCCGTTCTCGACACCGAGGTGCGAATTCCGAACCCATTCGTCCCGGCCTCCGCGCGCGCACGAGGCCTGAACCTCATCGCCACCGACACCACATGGTCACGCCCCAGCGCTGGGCCGACCGCCACCGGCGAAGCCGGTCACCTTGCCTCGGTGCTGGCCGGCCGTCCCTGGGCGCTCAGGCATTTGACCGGCGACGGAGTATCGGTACTCGCCACCCGTCTCCAGCCGTCGCGAAAGTCCATCCCGTTACGGCCATGACCGGTCATCGAGGGCCTCGACGTCTCGGTGTGCTTGCGGCCAATCACCAGTCGGCAACCGGCCACGATGACGCTCGATTGATCGTCCCGACAGCGAGTTGGCGCCGTGCGGTCACGTCCAGTTTGATGAATACCTTTCGCAAGTGGTACGCGACGGTGTTGGGACTGATGAACAGCTGGGCGCCGATCTCCGAGTTGGTGGCCCCGCCGGCGGCCAATACGGCGATCTGCGCCTCACGCGGAGTCAGAGCTGAATCTTTCGGGACGGCCGCCTTTCTCCGGACTCGTTCGCCTGTCGCTTCAAGCTCAAGCCGCGCGCGCCTGGCAAAGGCATCCATTCCGTTTTTCGTGAACGTTTCATAAGCCGGTCCTAGCTGCTTGCGTGCGTCTAGCGGCCGCCGTTCCCGACGCAGCCATTCCCCGTAGACAAGCCGTGCACGCGTGGCGGCCGGGACGAATGGGTTCGGAATTCGCACCTCGGTGTCGAGAACGGCGGCCAGTATTGTTGGGGGAATAGTGGATTCGGCACCGAGCGCGAAGGTGATGTCCAGCTGGTGGATGACGTGATCGCCGAGCAGCAGTCGCCGCGGGAAAAGGCGGCCGATACCGCGCGCCTGCCGTGTCAAGGCCGCAAAGTCGTCGATCAGCGAGTGCGGGTCCCGTTGTGCGGCCAACGCGCGGGCCATCGAGGAGTTGGTGCGGTCGAACGAACCGCGATGTCGCAGCATGGCGGCGGCGATCGACGGCAACGTTGCCGAGTAGCCGACGACGAGGTGAGCCAGGACTTCGTGGTTGCTCCAGTCTGTGCATAGGCTGGGCCTTGCCCACTGGTCTGCGGTGAGAGTGCTGAGGAACGCGACGAGTCGAGTGTCGTTGTCCTGCAGTGGATCAGCTGTTTTGGACATTCAAGTGCTCCACAAGGAATCGGGTCTGGTCGGCGAGCAGTTGGCCCAGCAGAGGCGGGTGATAGATCTGGAAGTGGTCGCCGTCGTAGTGACGGAAGACGCCGTTTGGCGCGCGGCGTCCCACATCGACGGCGTGGCGGGGGTTCATCAGGGTCTCTCGTGCGGAGACGCATACCAGCAGGGGAGCGGCAATCTTCGCGGCGCAGTGTTTGGCGCTGGTCATGCCGATGCCGATGACATCGGCGGCGGCGACGCGGTTGTCGAAGCTGGTGCCGGCGGGGACCGTGGAGTACCAGCCGTCGAGCGCACCGGGGATGGTGACTGCAGCGAGACTGCCCGGTTCGCCGACGATGGGGACGTATCGCGGGGCGGCGCCTCGCATCCGGCGAAGCACGTCGTCGAGAATCGCCGGCGTCGCGCGCATAGCGGCTCGCCAGCCGCCGCCGATCAGTGTTGCCGGTCCATGGACGATCGGACACTGCACGACCACCGCTGCGAGATCGCGTCGGGCTCCGGCCTCCCGCAGCACGTGCATCGCGCCAAGGCTGGTGCCCCACAAGCCGACTCGTTGGGGGTCGATGCTGTCGTGGCAACGCAGATAGGTCAGCGCAGCTCCGACGTCCTGCTGGTGGCGGCGCATGCTGAAGCGCTGGCGTGGTGAACCGTCCGAAGCACCGGTATGCCGGTAGTCGAAGGCCAGTGTCGCCACGCCGGCATCTGCGAAGTGTTGCTCGTATTGCGACATCACCATGCCGTGCGTCGCGCCGAGGCCGTGGCAGAGTACGACCCCCGGATGGGGCCCAGCGCCGCGCGGCAGTGTCAGCCAGCCCGCGCATCGAGCGCCTTGTGAAGTGAATGTCACCGCGGTGGTGGTGTGAGTGCTCATGAAATCGTCCTCGATAGATACGTACGCTGTACGTAATGGTGTACTTTAGGTACGCTGTACGTGTCAAGCGGCAACGAGCAGGAGGTCAGCTATCCGAGCACGATTCACCCTCGCTGAAGTCCGCGCCCACGCAATGGAGATCGTCGATCGCGACGGGCTGAACGCACTGAACATGCGCTCGCTGGCCAGCGCGCTGGGCACCGGACCAATGACGCTCTACAACTACGTCAGAGACCGAGAGGAACTCGAAGCCTTGGTCGCCGAGGCGGTGCTGGCCGACGTGAAGCTACCTCCCACGTCCGAAGAGTGGCTTGCCGACGTGAAATCCATCGCAATCGCTGTGTGGGAATCAATGCGCCGTCACCGTAACGCTGTCCCGCTCGTCTTGACCCGCCGCACGGTTTCGAACGAGGGCTTCGCGCCAGCGGAACAGCTCGTCGCGGCACTGGTCCGTGGCGGACTTGCCGACCAGGATCTGTTGGCCGCCTTTCGTGGAGTGCTCAGCCTGATCATGGGTGCCGCTCAAGTGGAGTTGGCCGGCCCGGTGGCCGGGGGCGCCCCGGAGCAGGACAACATCGATGCCGCCGGCCGCATCGGACGCCTGGCGGCGGATCGCCATCCCCACCTGGCGGCCCTGGCATCGACCAGTCAGCGATCGTCGATGTCCGAGGATTTCGACCGCGCCCTCGACATGCTGCTAGCCGGTATCCAGACCCGCGCAGATGCATCTCGAACGGAACGGAACAGTCGACGCACCTCAAAGCGTTGACCGCTGAATCGGTGCGTGGCGCTCCTAGCTACGGAGGCTGGCCGGCAGCTCCGCGATCACATCGACGCGTGCGGCGTCGAAGCTGAAAAGCCCCTTGATGGGCAGGCTTTCCGGCGGCGGGTCGGGGTAGCTCCACGCCACATCCTCGACGTCGCCCGCTGACCAGTACGTCGCGAATCCCTTGTAATTGCAGTAGCTCTCCGTGTCCGACCGGCGCAGCAGGTCGGTGCGCACGTGCGCCGGATCGACGTAAAGCCTGGGCGCCAGGGAGGTTTCGAACAGGATCACCGTGTCGTCGGTGTCCGCCAGCACCGTGCCGGCGATCGAGACGCGCAGGCGGCGCCGGGTGGGGCGGCAGTCCACGCGGTGGTAGGGATTCGGCGGGTAGTGGACGAGTTCGCGGCCCTCTTCCAGCCAGGTGTCGACGGCGCCCCAGGGCACGTGCACGAAGCCCGGAGCCTCCGGCTCGGGTTCGGTGGGCAGGTCGCTGACCTCCTCGGCGCGGAAGACGTAGCTGAGCGGGCGCCCCCGCCGGTGCACCAGCAGCGCCCCTTCGGTGTCGATCACCGCGCGCCCGTCCTGGAACGCCTGCACGCGACGCGGATGAGGCTCGATGAAAACGACGTCGTCGGGCAGCGGGGGCGAGAACCGCCCGGCCGGATCACTACTGAGCGGACCACGTCCGGCTACCAGGCTCATGGTGTCCTCTCATTCGCGCGCAAACCCCACCGGGTGTCACGCTAGCGTGGCACTCACGGTGCAGCGTCACGCTGGCGTGTCCCCCGCGAGCGGGGGTGCCCCAGCTGGAACAACGGAGAGTGGGAACGCAGCCATGGCGGGACCGATGGAGGGTGTCAGGGTCATCGAGCTCGGGGTATGGGTGGCCGGGCCGGCGGCCGGCGGCATCCTGGCCGACTGGGGCGCCGACGTCGTCAAGATCGAACCACCGAGCGGTGACCCCGGGCGGCTGTTCGGCCGGATGCTGGGCTGCGACCTCGGCGTCAACCCGCCGTTCGAAATGGACAACCGCTCCAAGCGCAGCATCGTGTTGGACCTCGCGGAGGAGGCGGACCGCGACACCGCGTTCGAATTGCTCGCGGACGCCGACGTTTTCGTCACCAATCTGCGGCCCGGCGCGTTACGACGCCTGGGGCTGGACTTCGAATCGGTGGCGACCCACAACCCCCGCCTGGTCTACGGCCTGATCACCGGCTACGGCGAAACCGGGCCCGACGCCGACCGCGCCGCCTACGACGTGGCGGCCTTCTGGTCGCGCGCCGGCGTGGCACACCTTCTGACCCGCCCCGGTGACACCCCGCCGTTCCAGCGCGGCGGCATGGGAGATCACTCGGCCGGCATGACGCTGGCAGCGGCGATCTGCGCGGCGCTGGTGGCGCGGCAGCGCACCGGGACCGGCCAGCTGGTGACCACCTCGCTGTACCGCCAGGGCGCCTACACCGTCAGCTTCGACCTCAACACCTACCTGCTGACCGGCCAGCCGATCGCGATCGGGCAGCGGGAATCGATGGGCAACCCCTGCATGAACAACTATGCGACCGCCGACGGGCGGCGGTTCTGGATCGTCGGGCTCGACGTCGACCGACACTGGCCGCCGCTCTGTCGCGCCGTCGGCCATCCGGAATGGCTGGAGGATCCCCGGTTCATAGACGCCTACGCGCGGTTCTTCAACGCGGCGGAATTGATCGCCGAGTTGGACGCCATCTTCGCCACCCGGACCCTCGACGAATGGGCGCACGTCTTCGCGGCCGAACCAGACTTCTTCTGGTCACCGGTGAACGCCCTCGAGGACGTCGTCGCCGACGAGCAGTTCCACGCCGCCGGCGGCATCGTCGACGTGCCGGACGGGGAAGCCGGCGTCGCGATGGTGGCCACCCCGGCCGATTTCCACGGCACACCCTGGACACCGCGTTCTGCGGCACCGGAACTCGGGCAGCATACCGAGGAAGTGCTGGCCGAACTCAAGGCGCGACGCGACTCGTGACCACCGGTCGCGCCTTTACAAATTTGCTCCCAAGTGTCACGCTGTCCGGTGAGCCGCGTGAGGCGGCCCCAGCCCAGGACAAGCGTTGCGGTAAGCGCCAGTTTCGGTGCGGCGGTGAGGAACGGATTGAATGGTCACGTCCACGTTCGACATCAGCCATGGCGGCCGGGTCAAGGCCGCCCGCGGCCGCGCGGACGGCGATTGTCTGCGCTATCGGCTCGACGTCATCGCGGCGAGTGCCCGCGACGTCGTCCAATCGGCCGGCGGGTGGCTCTATGACCGGGCGATGGCCGGTTGGCGGGTAACCGTGCTACTGCCGGATGGCAGCGACACCCGATCACTGCGGATTCTCGGCGTGCAGGCGCTGGACGTGGAGGAGTACTTCGCCACCAGGGACCCGGCCGCGACGAGTGAGAGCCTGGCGGTCAGCGCCGAGGCGTTCGCGGCGGACGCGCGGGTGCGCGAACAGGTGCTGGAGTCGCTGGACGACCGGATGACCGAAGTCGCGTTGTGGGGCCAGGCGCCGACCGGATGGCCACTGCGCGTCGATCGCGGGGTGGCCCGTGCGCAGTACCGGCTCAGCGCGGCCGCGCTCAGATTCAAGGGCCACGCGCTGGCGGCGGCCGGAATCGATTGCCCCACGGTCTATTCCACCGAGACGCTACTCTGCGACTTGGCAACCTGTGGTCGCGGCGACTCGGGGTTGGTCCGGCTCGACTGATGAAGAAGTACTTTCGCCACACACTGCTCTACCTGCACGAGACCATTTCGCTGGGCACCGGCCGCGCCGACCACTTCACCGAGGTCTTCTCCGACACCTACCGGCCGATGATGGTCGAGCTCGGCGCGCGCCTGTTCGCGATCTGGGAGACCACGCCCTACAACGGCCACTGGCCGCAGGTCACGATCATCTGGGAGATCGACGGGTTCGACGACTACGCGCGGATCGGGGCCGCCCAGGCACGCGGCGGCAGCCACGAGGCCGCGGCGGGCAAATGGTCGGCCTTCCTGGCCGACATCGGCGCCGCCGGCGAGGGCCGAATCATGTACCCCGGGCCCAGCAACAAGACCCTCGCCCAACTGCGTGAGGCCAATTTCGCTGCGCCGCTGGTGATTCAGGAGATCATGCAAACCAAGCCGGGGCGTCAAGACGATTACATCCGTGAACTCGAGCGCCTCTACGTCCCTTGGTCGGAACGCACCGGCAAGCGCTGGCTGGGCTCGTTCACCACGACCTTCCGCTACAACGAGGTGATCCACTACTGGGCGTTGGACGGCGGCTGGGAATGCTTCGCCAACCACTACCCTTCGTGGAAGGACAGCCCGCCCGCCGAGATCGTCACCTGGATGAGCGTGGCGCCCGCCCTACGCGAGGGCTGGGAGGACTCGATCCTGCAGGCCCTACCGCCCTCACCGCTGCAGTGACGGGGCAGCCAGCGGCCCTGGACTTCACCGACTTCGCCTACGACCCCTTCGACGCGCGGGTGATGGCGAATCCGCTGCCGTACTACCGAATCCTGCGCGACCACCATCCCGTCTACTACATGCCGCAATGGGACACCTTCGCGCTATCGCGCTTCGAGGACATCTGGCAGGTGCTGGAGGTCAACGACGGTACGTTCGTCGCGTCGGAAGGCACCCTGCCGGCGGCCTCCGTCCTGGCCAAGCACAACACCGGCCCGGTCGACGACCCGCCGTTGCATCCGCTGCCGTTCCACGCGGTGTTCGACACGGACCTGTACGCGGAGGTCCGGCGCGCACACTCCCAGCCGCTGCGCCCCAGGTCGGTCGCGGGCTGGGAGGCGCGGATCCGGCGGCTGGCCAACGACCGGCTCGACGAACTGTTGCCACGCGGTTCGTTCGATCTGACCCAGGACTACGGCGGCATTGTCGTGGCGTCCGTCGTATGCGAATTGCTCGGCATCTCAACGGACCTCGCGCCAGAGGTGCTGGCCGCCGTCAATGCAGGCAGCCTGGCCGAGCCCGGTGTCGGGGTGGACACCGCCGAGGCGCGGCCCAACTATTTCGAATACCTGCTGCCCGCGGTGCGGCGCCGTCGAGCCGACCAGTCCGGCGAGCCGCTCGCCGTCGTCGACGGCCTGCTCGGCTACCGCCTGCCCGACGGCAGCCCGCTCGACGACGTGGAAGTCGCCACCCAGATGCTCTGCATCTTCATCGGTGGCACCGAGACGGTGCCCAAGATCGTCGCCCACGGGCTATGGGAGCTCGTCCAGCGGCCCGACCAGCTGGCCGCGGTGCGTGCCGACCCCGACAACAACGTGCCCGTCGCCCGCGAGGAGATGATCCGGTTTTGCGCGCCGGCGCAATGGTTCGCCCGAACCGCGCGCAAGCCCTTCACCATCCACGGCGAAACCATTCGGCCCGGGCAGCGGGTGATCACGCTGCTCGCCTCCGCCAACCGCGACGAACGCGAATATCCAGAGCCCGACGAATTCATCTGGGACCGGCCCATCCGCCGCTCGCTGGCCTTCGGCCGCGGCCAGCACTTTTGCATCGGCTACCACCTCGCCCGGCTGGAGGTCGCTGTGCTGCTGCAGGAATGGCTGCGGCGGGTTCCTGAGTTCGAGATCCAGGCGGACACCGCCAGGCGGTTGCCGTCGAGCTTCCAGTGGGGTTGGAACAACATCCCGGTGGAGGTCTGACGTGTGGTCCTACCGGATCATCGCCCCCTATCAGTTCGAGCGGACCGCGATCGCGGAGAAGACTCCCGAGTGCCTCGCCGACGGCCAGGTCCTGCTGCGGTTCATGGCGGCCGGCGTGTGCGGCAGCGACCTGCCGGCCTTTCGCGGCGCCCGCGGTCGTCTCCCGGGCGACGACGGGACCAGCGCGGCCGAAAAGGACGGCTTCCCCATCCATGAAGTCGCCGGCGAGGTGATCGCCAGCCGGCACCCCGCGCACCGCCCCGGCGACCGGGTTGTCGGCTGGGCCTCCGGGTTCGACGGCATGATGGAACGCGTGGTCAGCAACGGCGATGGCCTGGCTCCGTATGACCCGGTACTGACTCCGGCGCAGGCGGTCGGCCTGCAGCCGCTGGCGTGCGTCCTCTATGCGTGCGAGCAGCTGCCGGATCTGGCCGGCAGGCACGTGGCGATCATCGGGCAGGGATCGATCGGCCTGCTGTTCTCCTACGTCGCCAAGGCGGCAGGGGCCCGGCGCGTCACCGGGGTCGACCCCGTCGACCGGTCAAGCGTGGCAACCGCATTCGGCGTCGACGACCCGGTGCGCGCCACCAGCGACCGGTGGACGAGCCAACTCGCCGCCGGTGACCGCGCCGATGTCGTCATCGAGGCCGTCGGTCACCAGGTCGCAACGCTCGGCCACGCCATCGAGGCCACCGCGCCCGGTGGCACGGTCTTCTACTTCGGTGTCGCCGACGACGACGCCTACCCGATCAACATGCGCGCCATGCTGCGCAACAACCTGACGCTGAAATCCGGTGTGACACTGGACCGGAGGCGGGTGCTCGAGCTGGCCGGTAAGTTCGCCGCCGAACACCCCGGACTGCTCGCCACCTATCTGACGCACACGTTCGGCGTCGACGACGTGCAGGGCGCCTTCGAGTTGGCCTGTCGCCCCGTCCCCGAGCGCGTCAAGATCGCGATCGGAGAGTGAGCGTGACCGACGACTCGCGGAGCGCGTTGCAGCGGGCGCTGCACCGGGGCGGCCCGATCTGGGGTGGCTGGATCACCGGTCCCACACTGCTCGGCCCGGAGGAATTCGCCGGCGCCGGCTACGATTACGTGGGTTTCGACGCCCAGCACGGCTACCTCGACGACGCCGACATCGCCGGCATGCTGCGCCGGATCGAACACCTGCCCATCGGCACCGTGGTGCGGCTGCCCAACGCCGACGCGGCGCCGATCGGCCGCGTGCTGGACGCCGGCGCGGATGCCGTCGTCATCGCGATGGTCGAGTCGGCGGACCAGGCCGCCGCTGCCGTGGCCGCCACCCGCTACCAGCCCGCGGGCATCCGCAGCTTCGGCCCGCTGCGCGCCAGCCTGGGCCGCGACACCGCCGCGCTGGAATCCCGGGTCAGCGTGTTCGCCATGGTCGAGACCGCCGCGGCGCTGTCCGGCCTCGAGGAGATCTGCGCCGTCGACGGGCTCGCCGGGCTCTACGTCGGGCCCGCCGATCTGGCGCTCTCGCTGGGCGTGGATGTCGTTGGCGCGACCAGGCATCCGGCCGTCCTGGACGCCATCGTGCGAACCCACCGCGCGGCCACCGCGGCCGGGCTGGTGACCGGCATCCACGCCGGGGACGGCACGACGGGCCGGGCCATGGCGAAGCTGGGGCTGTCGATGATCACGCTGACGGCCGAATCGCACGCCCTGCGCCGCGGCGCCGCCGAGCACCTGCGGGAGGCGAAGCATGACGCATGACCGGGCCGCGATTCGCGAGCTGCTCGCCGGCTACGCCCTGGCCCTCGACGCCGGCGAGATCGACGAATGCCTGGACCTGTTCACCCCCGACGCCGAATTCCTGGTATACGGAAGGGTCTTCGCCGGTTACGAGGGAATCGGGAAGATGTTCCGGGACGCCCCGCGCGGATTGCACCTGACGGGGGTCTCCCGGATCGACGTCGACGACGATACCGCCAGCGCCCGGTCGCAGGT
>NZ_LZJJ01000253.1:0-1837 GCF_001667625.1 Mycobacterium sp. E1715 | reverse complement strand
TTCTCACGATCAGCGCTAGCAATCGAACGATGGAGGAGCTTTGGACACGGTACTTGGCGTGTCGATGGCGCCGACGGGGGTGGTGGTGGCGCCTGGACTGCCGGGGCGACGACGTTTTGGGTGATGTCGGGGCGCTGATGCGCGTGGGGCCGGATGTCGAAGGCCAGCGCCAGCGAGAGCGCCAGGACACCGCCGACGAATACCAGGGTCGCGGCGACGACGGCCAGCACCGGCTTCCGGCTGCGCCGATCGCCCCGGTCCGCCGCGGACTCGGCTCCCCGGGCGGCCGCGTCGCCCGCTTCGGCGCTGTACGCGAGCTCGCGCCCGCCCGTCGCGGGTTGTCCTGCGTAGGGCATCGCGATCGTCGACGGCGCCCCCAGGTGGGCGTTGGCCGCCGCCAGCGAGGCGCCGCGGGCCAGCGCCATCTCGGGTTCCTCGGGGGTGGTCACCGACAGCGAGGTCGCCGACTCGAGCGCCGGCTTGATGTACGGGATGTCGACGTCCGAGCCCACCAGGAACAGCCCGTCCGGGCGCGCCCTCATCGATTCGGCGCCCGAGGCCAACGCGGCCAGCTGCGCCAGCGCAGCCCCGTCGCTGCTGGGCAGCGCATGCCGGCGCACGTCGGCGACCGAACCGTCGGCGGTGTCGACGACGGCCAGCGTCGCGGTGCTGGGCTCGACGAACAGCAGCGCGGTGCGCGCGCAGTTGGTGGCACTGCCCGCGGCCTGCGCCAGCGCCGCAGCAGCCATCACGCCGGAAACCAGCATGACGTCCTCGATCTTGCGCTCCGCCAACGCATTTCGAAGCGCGGCCGCCTCGGCTTGATCCGTCCACGTCACGCCGCTCGATTTCACCCGATAGCCACCCGCGGCCGCGCTTTCCCGTGTGCCGAGAATCGCGTCGACCACGCGGTCCGCCGCGGCCACCGCCGTTGTCTGATCGGCGAGTTCAAAGCCGTCCTGGTCGACGGTCACTCCGCCGGCATCGCCCCAACCCGGACCCGGCCCGTCCCACAGCGATCAGTGGGACGACTGGCTGCATCGGCACCTGGGCGGCCACGGCATCCCTGTCCCCTAGCCCGCCCGCCGGGTGCCGAACACGCGTAAAATCGGGACACTAGGGGAAAACACGGTGGGGACTAAGTGACCTCTGGCGTTTTCGCGGGGTGCGGCGGCCACGTTCTCATCATCAGCGCTAGCAATCGAACGATGGAGGAGCTTTGGACACGGTACTTGGCGTGTCGATGGCGCCGACGGCAGTCCGAATGGTGCTGGTCGAAGGCCAGAATGGCGAAGGCGCCACCGTCGACGAAGACAATTTCGACGTTCCGCCCGAAGACGACGCGGCAACGCTCAGCGCGGCCAACCAGGTAGTCTCCGCGATCCTGGGCACCCGTCAGGGCGCGGCCGAGGGCGGCTACCAATTGGCATCGACCGGCGTCACATTCACGGACCCGATCGAGGCCGCCGCACTGCGGGACGCACTGGCCGCCCACAAGGTGGAGAACGTGATGTTGGTCTCGGCCTTCCTGGCCGCGGCCGCCCTCGCGCAAGCGGTGGGCAGCCAGACCAACTACTCGCAAACTGCCCTGCTGTACATCGAGCCGGACACCGCCACTCTGGCGGTCGTCAACAGCGCCGACGGGTCGATCGCCGACGTCCAGCGCCAGCCGCTGCCGGCCGACGACGAACACGCCGTCCGGCCGTGTCTCCAGCGTCTCCGCGTGCGACACCATGCTGGCCAGCTGGGCCACCGCGGCCTCGTCGTCGGCCGGCGGCGGCTGGCGCCGGACGTCGGCGATCGACCCGTCGGCGCTGTTGACGACCGCCAGAGTGGC
>NZ_LZJJ01000252.1:0-3002 GCF_001667625.1 Mycobacterium sp. E1715 | reverse complement strand
CAGCGCCCAGCCGGCCAGCACGTCGGACGGGTAATGCACGTTCAGCGCCACCCGCGAGACGCCTGCCGCCAACACGCTCAGGGCGACCATCGCGGCCGCGACGGTGCGCATCAGCCGGTTCATCGTCGGCAACACCAACGACAACCCCGCGAGCAGCGCGGCCGTCACCTCCAGTGCGTGCCCGGACGGAAACGACGTCTCGGCCGCGGGCACCAGCATGGTCGACGGCCGCGGCCGGTCCACCAGCGCCTTGGCCGCGACCGTCACGAGCCCGCTGAGCGGCGCGCAGGCCAGCAGCAACAACCCCGCCCGCACCCGGCGCGCCACCAGGGCGCCGGTCGCCGCCACCGCGCCGAGCACGCGCAACGGGACCGGGCCCAGCGCGAACGAGACGTCCGCCCAGAATCGCACCCACAAGGGGTGTTTGACGGCGCCGTCGCGCGCGGCGTTCAGCAGCGACCAATCCAGGCGCTGCTGCCAGTGCCAGTGCTGCGAGTAGCCCGCCCACATCAGCGCGTAGACGGCCGCCGCGACCAGGGCGACGCACAGGGCCGGCATGGTCCGCGCTCGGGTCATATCCCACGGATACCAGCCGGGCTCCGCGCAGCGTCCGGCGGCCCGACCACGCTGTCGCCCGGCCCGCGCCATACTGGCGTCATGGCCGTATTTGTCCGCAGGTTGCTCGGCATCGGCAAGCTGCCCGACGACGTCTACGCGCAGCTCGAGGCGGAAGGCGTGCGCTACCTCGCCGACTTCGTGGCGGTGACCCGGCGCTTCAAGGGCGCCATCCCGGGCGTGCGATTGCCGCACAGTGTCGCCAGCTACACGGGCTCGCTGGCGTTCACCTCCGAGCGGGTGCTGGCCACGCTGTCCATGCTGCCGCGGCTGGCCGGCCCGACCGTCGACGTTCGCTGGGACGCGCCGCAGACCGGCGCGGCGCGGGTCGAGATCTCGTCGACGGGCCTGCAGGTCGACGTCGACGTCGCGAAGGTCGACCCGAAGTTCAGCGGCGAGTTGTCGCTGCACTACAAGGCGGCCATTCCGGACGAGGTGCTCAGCGGCCTGCCGCGCCGGTCCCTGGCCTTCGACATGCCGCCCGAGTACGTGTTCCGTGCGGTCGGCGTTACCTATAGTCCGTGATCGTCATCCGCGGCCAGGGCGGCTGGCGCAGCACCGCCAGGCTGCCGATCACCGCCGCCAGCAGGCCGGTGATCACCCCGATCAGCGCGATGCGGTTCCCGTCCACGGCGGGCTTCCAGGAGGCTTCGCCGTTGTGGACGACGAAGACGCCGAGCGGTTTGAGCACGGGGATGACGGTGGTGCCGTCCGGTGTCTGATAGGGCTCGCCGTACACGCGACCCGCGGCCCCGTCGGTGGGCGGCCGGTCGAGTAGGTCAAAGGGCTTCACGGAACACTCCTTTCCTGGGTGTTCACCCGGTGCGTGTCGCGGACACGGTTCACGCTAACGCGGATTTCCTACGATGACTCCCGTGAGCGAGCAGGCCTTCAGCCCGCAGGAGCGCCGGGCCGTCTATCGGGTGATCTCGGAACGGCGCGACATGCGGAAGTTCTCACCCGGCGCGGCGGTGGACGAGGCCGTGCTGGCGCGCCTGCTGCAGGCGGCCCACGCGGCGCCCAGCGTCGGCCTGATGCAGCCCTGGCGCTTCGTCCGGATCACCGACGACTCGCTGCGGCGGCGCATTCACGCACTCGTCGACGAGGAGCGCCCGCTCACCGCCGCGGCCCTGGGCGAGCGGGCCGAGGAGTTTCTCGCGCTGAAAGTCGAAGGCATCCTCGAGTGCGCCGAGCTGCTCGTGGTGGCCCTGTGCGACGACCGGGACAAGCATGTGTTCGGCCGCCGGACACTGCCGCAGATGGACCTCGCGTCGGTCTCGTGCGCGATCCAGAATCTGTGGCTGGCCGCGCGCTCCGAAGGCCTTGGCATGGGTTGGGTTTCGCTGTTCGATCCGCAGCGGTTGGCGTCGTTGCTCGACATGCCCCCGGGGGCGGAGCCGGTGGCCATCCTGTGCCTGGGCCCGGTGCCGGAATTCCCCGATCGGCCGGCGTTGGAACTCGACGGCTGGGCTGTCGCCCGGCCACTGTCGGAGTTCGTCTGCGAGAACCGCTGGAGTCGGATCCCTGCGCCTTCGCCCGACTAGCTGCGGTATCGTCGCCGGTCGCGGGCGAGTTGAGAGGTGACGCAATTGGCGCCGGGCGAAGAAGCCGACCGGAAAGACAACGTCTTGATCGTGCACTGGCACGATCTGGGCCGCTACCTAGGCGTCTACGGGCACCCGGACGTCGACAGCCCCCGCCTGGACCGCCTTGCCGCCGAGGGCATCCGGTTCACCAGGGCGCATGCCACGGCGCCGCTGTGCTCGCCGTCGCGCGGGTCGCTGTTCACCGGCCGCTACCCGCAGAGCAACGGCCTGATCGGGCTGGCGCATCACGGCTGGGAATACCGAAGCGGCGTGCGCACCCTGCCCCAGATACTGACCGATGCGGGTTGGTACTCAGCGCTTTTCGGCATGCAGCACGAGACCTCCTACCCCCAGCGACTGGGCTTCGACGAGTTCGACGTCTCGAACTCCTACTGCGAATACGTGGTGGACCGGGCCTCCGACTGGCTGCGAGACGGCACCGAAGACCTCGCGGGCCAACCGTTCCTATTGACCGCCGGGTTCTTCGAGACGCATCGGCCCTATCCCCGGGACCGTTACGAGCCGGCGGACAGCGCCGGGGTCGACCCGCCCGACTACCTACCCGACACCCCCGAGGTGCGCGACGACCTGGCCAGCTTCTACGGGTCGATCACGACGGCCGATGCCGCCGTCGGCCGCCTGCTGGACACGCTGGCCGAGTCGGGACTCGATGACAGCACCTGGGTGGTGTTCTTCACCGACCACGGCCCAGCGTTTCCCCGCGCCAAGTCCACGCTCTATGACGCGGGAACCGGCATCGGCATGATCATCAGGCCCCCGACCGGCCGGGCGCTGCCCCCG
>NZ_LZJJ01000251.1:0-2539 GCF_001667625.1 Mycobacterium sp. E1715 | reverse complement strand
CGAACCCGCTTCGCACCGGGGGCCGCAGCTCCGATTCGCGATCGGCCGTGACCACCACGTGGACCCCGAACGACGGGCCCTGGTTGATGATCAGGTTCACCTGCTCGATCAGCACCTCGTTCTCTTCGGCCAGCGCCCGGTAGTTGTCCACCACCAGGTAGACGTCGCCGAACCCGTCGTTGGGGACCGGGCCGGGCTCGCCGCCGAACTTGCGCCGACGGAAGACCTCCATGGAGGCGATGCCGTACTCCAGGAAGGTGCTCTTGCGCTGACGCACCAACGCCAGCAGCTCGGCCACCGTTCGGCGCACGCCGTACGGATCGGTCGGGCCGGCGACCTCACCGACGTGCGGCAACCGGGCGACCGTGGTCAACGCGGTGCTGCTGTAGGCCAGGCAGTAGAACTGGACCTGCTCGGGGGTGTGGGTCAGCGCGGCCGAGCAGATGAGCGTCTGCAGTGCCGTCGTCTTGCCCGAGCCGCCGGCGCCCAGGATGAGGACGTTGGCGCCCGGCCCCGAGGTGTCCACCGTCCACGGCGGCTGGTCGTGCTTGAAGGGCCGGTCGATGATCCCGATCGGGAACACCAGATCGCGGGCCGTGCCGTAGTTCTCCTGCCACGGGTGGCCGAGGAATCGGTCGACCAAGTCGTCGATCGGAACCGGCTGGTTCAGCGGCGGCTGCCACAACCGGTACGGCTCGAAGTCGATCTTGCGCAGCTGATCGATGATCACCGTGCCGACCTTCGGCACCCGGATGCCCTCGACGTCGTCGTCGCCGACCTCGTCGGCCCCGAGCGTCTCGCCGTTGGTGATCGCGGCCGGGGTGAGCTCCGGGCCGCCCACGCTGACCTCGAGCGGGGTGAACGAATTGGTGAACAGCTGCGGGCGAACGTAGTCGATGCTGTGCACCAACGCCGGCGCCTCGTCGCCGTCGTCGGTGAGCCCGCGGGGGAAGTAGTCCCGCCAAAGGAACTCGGCCTGGAACCGGACGATGTCCTCCAGGCTGCGGCGGAAGTAACCCAGGCCCGCCTGCGCCGGCAAGTTGACGGCGTTCGGCACGCCGGCCGCCTGCGCGGCGCCCGCGGTGCGCGCCTTCAGCACCAGCCGGTAACCCATGTTCTCCATCAGCTTTTCGGCGCGGCTCTCGATGGTCTGTGACGCCATCATCAGGTGGATCCAGTAGGCGCGGCCCTGCCGGCCGATCGAGTCGAGCACGTCGACCGCGGTCGGCATGATCCGGAACCATTCGTAGAACTCGTCGATGACCACCACGAGCATCGGCAGCGGCGCCATGTCCTGGCCGCGGGCCTGCATCCGGAGCCGGACCGAGTTGTACTCCTTGGCGTCGTCGACGCCGGCGCTGTCGCAAATCGCCTTGCGGCGGGCGATCTCGCCCCACAGGGCGTCCAGGAAGCGCTCCATCAGCGCCTGGTCCTCTTCCAGGTCGGTGATGATGCGCGACACGTGCGGGACCCCGGCGAACGGCTTGACCGCCGACCCACCCTTGAGGTCCGCCAGCACGAACTGCAGCTCCTCCGGCGGGTGGCTGAGCATCAGCGACTCGATCACGGTCCGCACCAGCGTCGATTTACCCGAACCCGTCGTGCCGGACATGACGCCGTGCGGGCCGTCACCGCCCTCGTCGAGGGACTTCATGTCCAGGAACAGCAGCTCGCCGTTGTCGGAACGAACCCCGAACGGTGCCCGCAACCGCGACCGGCCCATCGAGTCGTTACGCGCGCCCCACAGCGCCTCGAAATCGATCTGACCCGGGTCGTCGATTCCGTAGTAGGCCATGATGTCCCGGGCGCCGATGTGGGCCACCCGCTGGCCGATCTCCTCGTAGGCCTCGGCGAGGCGCCAGCGGGCCAGCGCCTGGGCGAACTCCTCCGCCTCGGCGACGCTGATGTGGTCGGTCAGCGCGAAGAACCACGGCTTCTCGTCGATCACCATCCAGGTGTCGCGGTCGCGGGGCAGCGCCTCGATGATGCCCTTGTCGTCGAACCGCAGGGTGCGCTCCGGAACCGAGGTCCACATCGAGGAGCCGGTCAGGTCGAAGAAGGTCACCCCGTCGATGCCCTCGGCGCTGATCACGAATTCCCACTGGGGGTCGACGACGTCCGCGACGATCACCGTGTGCGGCGTCGGGGTCTGCGCCGACGAGCTGGCGTGCCGGGGCGTGAAAGAGCCACGTCCGGCGAACAATTCGGACTGCTCGGCGGCGAACTCGCGTACCGAGCTGTAGACCATCCGCGCGTTGCCCGCGGCGTCCTGGCGCCGTGGGTCGCCGAAGTGCGGAAGCCATTTGACCCAATCCCACTCGTCCAGGTCGGCGGTGACGACGACCATCTGGACGTGGTCGGGGCCGTGCGAGAACGCCAGCTGGCAGATGATCGCCCGCATCAGTCCCAGCACTTGCTCGCGGTCCCCGTTGAGCGCGTACCAGGGTTCGACGAGCAGCGAGATCATCTTGGGCAGGTTGTAGACGACGCTCTGGTAGCGGCCGAATTCCTGCAGCGCCTTACCGGTCACCGGCTCCAG
>NZ_LZJJ01000250.1:0-22628 GCF_001667625.1 Mycobacterium sp. E1715 | reverse complement strand
TGCGGCGATCGGCAGCTCGATTACCCAGCGCTGCACCGCCTTTCGGACCGCCTGGCGGCGTTGCTTGCCGCGCGCGGTGTCGGGCCGGGGTCGTTGGTCGGGCTGTCGATGCGGCGCGGCATCGACCTGGTGGTGGCGCTGGTGGCCATCATGAAGGCGGGCGGCGGTTACTTCCCCATCGATCCGGGCTATCCGCGCGCGGCAAGCAACGCCGCCAGGCGGTCCGAAAGGCGGTGCAGCGCTGGGTAATCGAGCTGCCGATCGCCGCAGCGCACCGCGATCCGCCCGGTCCCCCAGCCTCGGCTGGGCTCCAGCAATTCCCCAATGGTGCGCGGCCGGTCGTGCGGCGGTCGCTCGCCGCGGCTCCAGTGCTCCAGCACGCGGTGCCGCTCTGCGGCGTCGGTCAGCTGCACGTCGCGCAAACTTTGGTCGACATTGTCGGCAAATGCGGTGACCACCCGAGTCAGCCAGCCGGCGAATCGCTCGATCGTGGCCCTGCTGTACAGCTCGGTGCGGAAGATCAGATTGCCGTTGTATCCGCCGCCGTCAGAGCCGTCGGTGCCGAAGAAGTTGACACTGAGGTCGGCGTGCGCCATGTCGAAGACCGGGTCCAGCGAGGTGCACACCGTGTCTTGCTCGCCCTCGCCGGAGCCTTGCTCGATCACGCGCGTCGCGGGCAGGTGGTCGCGGACGTGCACGACCACCTGAAAGAGCGGGTTGCGCGACAACGAACGGACCGGGCTGACGCTGTCGACCACGCGGTCGAACGGCAGGTCCTGATGGGCGTAGGCGGCCAGCGCCGTTTCCCGTGCGCGGGCCAGCAACTCGCGCAGCGTCGGGTTGCCGGTCAGATCGTTGCGCAGCACCAGGATGTTGACGAAAAACCCGATCAGCTGATCCAATTCGGCCTCGGTGCGCCCGGCGACCGGGGTGCCCAGCGGGATGTCGAGCCCACCACCGGCTTTGTGCAGCACCACCGCGACGGCCGTTTGCAAGAGCATGAATTCGGTGATGCCCAGCTCGCGGGACAACTCGGCGAGCTTGGCGCGGGTGGTCGCGTCGATGCCGAAGTCGACGGACTCTCCCTCGCCGCTGGGCACCCGCTGGCGCGGGAAGTCGGGCCGCAGCCCGCTGTCCTCGGGCAGCCCGGCCAGTTGGCGGATCCAGTACTCGCGCTGCTGGGCGGCGACAGCGGACTCCTGACCGCTCGCATCGCCGAGGAACTCCCCCTGCCACGCGGCGTAGTCGGCGTACTGCACGCGCAGCGGCGCCCACGCCGGGGCTTCCCCCGCCCGCCTGGCCCGATACGCGGTCATCACGTCGGCGAACAGCACCCCGGCCGACCAGTGGTCGGAGGCGATGTGGTGGACCACCAGCGACAGGACGTGCTCGGCGTCATCGGCGGTGCGCAGCACCGCGACCCGAATCGGCAATTCGCGGTCCAGTTCGAAGCAGTGCCTGCGCTCGGCGTCCAATTCCCGTTGCAGCCAGGCTTGATCGGGGCCGGAGGCCCGGCGCACGGAAACGTCACCCGCGGATCCGACCACCTGATACGGCACGCCATCCAGCTCCACGTAGGAGGTGCGCAGGATTTCATGCCGGGCAACGACGTCCCCGACGGCGGCGACCAGGGCATCCATGTTCCACGGCCCGCTCAGTTTCGCGGCGAAGGGAATGTTGTTGACCCAGCTTGGCCCGTCGACGCGATAGGCGAACCAGCTGCGCAGCTGTGAGGCCGACACCGGCATCGGCTCGTCGTGGGCCGTGGCGATCAGCTTGGGCCGCGACTGGCGAAGCTCGCCGGAACTGAGCTGGTCGACCCGCTCGGCCAACGCGCTTACCGTCGCCAGTTCGAAGACGTCGCGGATGCCGACCTCCACCCCGCACTCGGATCGGATCGCGGTGACCAGTTTCGTGGCCACCAGCGAATGGCCGCCCAGGTCGAAGAACGAGTCGTCGAGCCCCACTCGGTCGTGACCGAGCAACGCGGAAAACAATGCGGCGATGCGTCGTTCGGCGGGTGTGACCGGATCGCGGTATTCGGCGGCCGCCGCGATCTGGGGCTGGGGCAGCGCGGCGCGGTCGATCTTGCCGTGGGCCGTGATCGGGATCTCGTCGAGCGCCACGTAGGCGGCCGGTGTCATGTAGTCCGGGAGCGCCGCGGCCACCCGGGCTCGGATCCGTTCGACGTCAACGGTTTCCGGGTCCGCTCCCGGCACCGGCGTGACGTATCCCACCAGGCTCTTGCCCAACCGCGGCAGGTCCATGGCCAGCACCACCGCCTGCCCCACGCTGGGGTCGACCGAGATGGCGGCGGCGATCTCGCCCAGCTCGATGCGGAAGCCGCGGATCTTGACCTGCTCGTCGGCGCGTCCGACGAACTCGATGTCGCCGTCGGCGTTGCGGCGGGCAAGGTCGCCCGAGCGGTACAGCCGGCCGCCCGGCGTGAACGGGTCGGCGACGAATCGCTCGGCGGTCAGCCCGGGCCTGCGGTGGTAGCCGTGCGCGACATGCGTTCCACCGATGTATATCTCGCCGATCACCCCCGCGGGGACCGGGCGCAGTGCGTTGTCGAGGAGGTGGACCTGGGTGTTGATCTTCGGGCGTCCGATGGGCACCACCCGGGTGCCCTGGGTGCCCTCCACCGGGTAGCTGGTGCAGTTGACCACGGTTTCGGTCGGGCCGTAGAAATTGCACAGCAGCGCATCGAAGGTGGCATGGAACTTGTCGGCGATCTCACCCGGCAGGGCCTCCCCGCCGATGGGGACTCGGCGCAGGGTGCGCCATTGGCTGACGCCGGGCAACGAGAGGAACAGACCGAGCAGCGACGGCACGAAATGCATCGAGGTGATGCCTTCGCGGCTCAGCAGGTCGGTCAGGTAGCCGATGTCGCGGAGCCCGTCGGGCCGCGGGATCACCAGCCGGGCACCCATGATCAACGTGCCGAAGATCTCGCCCATCGACACGTCGAAGCTCGGCGACGCAACCTGCAAGAGCCGGTCGGTCTCGTCGACGCGGTACTCGTCACCGAACCAGACGAAGTACTCGGCGATCGGTGCGTGCGGCACCGGCACGCCCTTGGGCAGCCCGGTCGAACCCGACGTGTAGATCAGGTAGGCGGTGTTGTCCGGGCTCAGCGGCCTGATCAATTCGCTGGGCGCGGTGGCCGGGTACTCCGACAGTCCGGGAATGGGTTCGCGCAGCACGAGTTTGGCGTCGGCGTCGCCGAGGATGAAGGTCAGCCGATCCTCGGGGTAGGTGGGATCCACCGGCAGGTAGACCGCGCCCGCCTTCAGCACTCCGAGCGCGGTGATGACCAATTCGGGTGACTTGTCCAGCAGCACCGCGACGCGGTCCTCGGTGCCGATGCCCTGCTCGATCAGCCAGTGCGCCAAGCGGTTCGACTCTTCGTCGATCTCGCGATAGGTGTACTCGCGGCCCTCGTACACGACGGCGATGGCGGCCGGTGAGAGCGCCGCCCGGCGGGCGACCAGCGCCGGCAAGGTGGTGGGCGGGGTTTCGAATCTGTCGCCGGTCGAGGCGCGGCGCAGCCACGCGGCGTCGTCGGTATTCATCAGCGCGCACGCCGACAGCGCCGTGTCGGGGTTCGTCAGCATGTCATCCAGCAACACGGCGTAGTGCCGCAGCAGCTGGTCGACCAGCTGCCGATCCAGCACTTCCACCAGGTATTCGGCTTCGATCCATCCGGCGCCCGTGCGGTCCAGCTCGACCATGAAACTCAGTGGCAGCTGGTTGAAATGGCCGCGCAACTCCCCGCGCGCGCACCGCACCCCGGGCGGGCAGAAACCGGCGCCGTCGGGCTCGCGCTGTCCGAAGCTCACCCGGGTCATCCGGTCGGCGCCGTGCCGGCGGTCGGGATTGGATTCGCGGACCAGCCAGTCCAGGTCGGCGCGCGAATGGGCGAAGGCACCCACCGCGCGGTCCCGGGTTTCGGTCAGCAGTTCTCGGAACGTCTGATGGGGCCCTGGCCGCAGCCGAATCACCACGGTGTTGCCGTAGTACCCGATCGCCGATTCCGTTCCGACGCCGCGGTTGAGCACCGGAGCGGCGATCAGGAAGTCGGTCGACTGGGTGTAGCGGTGCACCAACGCGGCGAACGCCGCCATCAGCACCATGTACGGGGTGGCGCCCGTCTCCCGCGCGAGCGCCGCCGCCCGGTCGATGGTGGCCGCCGACAACGGCATCGCGGTGCGTTGGGCCCGCCAGGTGCTTGGCACCACCGATCCGTTGGGACCCGGAAGTTCAAGTGGCTCGGGTAGATTCGCCATCTGGCGGCGCCAGTATTCGTGGTCTGCGGCGGGATCCGCGGCTTCGTCCGGCGGTGGGGCCGCCTGCGGGGGCTCGTCGGCGAAGCCGTCCGGATCGACGTACGCGCGGGTCAGGTCGGCGAAAAACGGCGCCCACGAGGCATCGTCCCAGGCGACGTGGTGGACGGTGATCAACAGCATCAGCTCGGTGGCCGAGAGCCGCGCCACGGTGACCCGCAGGGGTGAATCCGTGGCCAGGTCGAAGGGCCGACGGAAATCCCGCTGCGCCAGCACGTCCAGCCGCAACCGCCGGGACTGATCGGTCAGGTCCGACAGGTCGTGCTCGGCCCACTCCGGGCGCAGCTCTTCGCGGATGACCGGATACGGGTCGCCGTCGGCGCCCGTGGCATACGTCGTATGCAGCAGGGCGTGGCGCGCGGCCACAGCGTCCACCGCGTGCCGCAACCGTTGGATGTCGACCGCGCCGCTGACGCGATAGGAAACACAGACGTTGAGCAGCGCGCTGTCGGGGTCCAGCGACTGCACGAACCACATGCGGTGCTGTCCGACGGACATGCGCGGCCCTTCGGCGGTCGCAACGGGCGAAGCGGCGGGCGGGCTGGCCAGGCCGCGTTCGGCGATCTTGCGGCGCAACAATTCCAGGCGCTCGTCGTCGAGCCGTGCGCCGGCTTGGGTGGTGTCCGTCACGCGGGGAGTCCAACCTTTCTGGCTTCGCGAACGTCGGGTTTCGCGCCTTCGCGGGGCTCACCGGAGCCGGCGCGCAACGCATCGATCAATTCGTTGAGGGTGATCCCGCCGAGCATGCGAGCCACCGGAACCGAGCGTCCGACCGTCCGGCGTAGCCGCTTACGCAAATCGAGTGCGAGCAAGGAATCCACCCCAAGGTCGATCAGCGGTGCGCTCGCGTCGATCGAGACCGAGTCATCCAGGTGCAGTGTCGCGGCGACGTCCGCGCGCACCACGTCGGCCAGCGATCTGGCGGCGGGGTGGACCGCTCCCCCGTCGCTGCCGCGGGACACGCGGAAAGGCGTTGGCATGCCCTGGCTTTCGAAGAACACCGCGAGCCGGTCGAAATCCGCGTCGAAGATCAGCGGATCGCCGTCATTGCGGTGGAAGCCGGCCTCGATCGCCGCGTCGGGCACCATCGCGGTCAGACCGGAGCGTTCGGTGCGGGCGATCTCGTCGGCCGCCACGACGCCCGCGGCCTGCCACAGTCCCCACCGGATCGCCACGCAGTCGTGACCCCCGCCGCGCAGCTGGGCGACCAGCACGTCCAGCATCCGGTTGGAGGCGGCATAAGCGGCGTGGTGGTGACCACCCCACACTCCGAACACCGACGAGCAGGCCAGGATTCGGCACTCCGGACGCAGCGGCCACCGCTGCGCCAGCAGGGCCAGGCCACGCACCTTGGCGGCACACACCGTCGCCACGTCGGTTCCGGTCAGCTCGGCGAGGGAGCGCGCCTGGGCGGTGCCGGCGGTGTGAATCAGCATCGACGCCCCCGCGCCGGCGTGTCTGACGGCCTCGGCCACGGCGACCGGATCGGTGATGTCGCAGCGCAAGGCGCGTACCTCGGTGTCGTGGTTGTCGGTCAGCCGGCGCAGTACGTCCCGGTCGAGACCGTTGCGGCTCAGCAGCGTGACCGTCCGCGCCCCCCGTTCGATGCAGTATCGCGCGTACTGCAGGCCGATGGCGCCGCTCCCGCCGGTGATCACCACGTTGTCCAGTGCGGCAGCGTCCAGCGGCCGACCGGTCGCCGGGTCGCGGCAGTCCCGGAACGTCCGGATGTACCGTCGCGGTACTTCACTTCCGCGCAGCGCCACCTCGGCCGCCTCACCGAGCAGCACCTCGACGACGGCGCGCGCGCTCCGCGCGTCGAGGTCGCGGCCCGGCAGGTCGAGATGCCCGAAGGCCTGGTCGCTGAATTCGAAGCCGGCGCTGCGATGCATCGCGCCGAGCGCTGCCTGTGCCGGTGATACGTCGGTGTCGTCCGGGTCGATGCTCTCGCCGGCCGCGGTGAGCAGCCAGACGGCCCGGCAGCGCGGGCCGATCAGGGCGGCGTAGTCCGGGAGACCCGCGTCCGGCCGGCCGGCGATCTGCGCGATCGCCGATGCGGGGTCGCGCTCGTCGAGCCCCGGGGCGACGACGGCGACGATCTCCGCATCGTGCGGCGCGACCACCCGGCAACCGCCCTGTGCGTCAACGGCTTCCATCAGCCTCCGCGTCAACGCGTCCTCCGCGTCAGGGCCGAAGAATCCGATGTCGGCACCCGCAGCGTCCGATGGGGGGGCGGGTTGCCAGGCCTCGACGGCGACGGTGAGCGAAGGGGCCGGTGCCGTGTCGATCAGCGGCTCGGGCGCTGCCCACAGGTGGACCGCCCGCATGGGCGCGTTGGGGAACCCGCGCAGCGGCCGCCGGACACCGCCGGGCATGGTGTTGGCCCACTGGCAGCCGGGATCGGCGGTCGCCACGGTCGCGATGTTTTTCGCCAGCACGTCGGTGATGGCTCCCTCGCGGTGGCCCGAGCCGGCGACCACGCTCGTTCGCTCGTCGATCAGGTCCGCGAGCGGGTACAGCAACGAAGGATGCGCGGACAACTCGACAAAAGTGGTGGCGCCGAGTTTCTGGGCGGTCGTGACCGCATTATCGAAACGCACCGTGTTACAGAGATTTTCGTACCAGTACTGAGAGAAGTCCGCCCCGCCGCCCACCGCGGCACCGAAGGTCGAGCCGACGAATCTGACCGGGCTGTCCCGGAAGGCCGAGCGGGGAAACCGCTCGGTCAACTGCGCGCGCAACGGCCGCAGCACACTGGTGTGTCCCGGGTAGTCCACGGACAGCTGACGGGCGAACATCCCCCGCTGCCGGGCCAGCAACACGGCGGCCGCCACGGCGTCGCGGTCTCCGGACACCACGGTCGACGAGGGGCCATTGACGGCCGAGACTTCCAACCAGCCCGCGGCTTCCGCGATCAGGGACTCGGCCTCGTCGACCCCGGCCCCGAGCACGACCATGGCGTATTGACCCGCCAACTGGTCGACGATGGTGGCGCGGGCTCCGACCAGGGCGACCGCGTCGGGCAACGAGATCGTCCCGGCGACGTAGGCGGCCGCGACCTCGCCGAGGCTGTGGCCGATGGTGATTGCGGGGAGCACACCGTGGAATCGCCATTCGTAGGCCAGGCTGACCGCGTGGGTGAATTGTGCTCCTTGTATCTCGGTCCGCGACCAGTCGCGATCGTCCCCTCCGGTCAGGTAGGGCAACGGCGACGGCAGTCCCGCAGCGAGGAAGGCCTGCGCGCATCGGTCGGCCGCGGCCCGGTATGCCGAAAGTCGTTGATAGGCCTCGGCTCCCATCGATTGCCATTGGTTGCCCTGTCCGGGAAACACGAAAGCGATGCACGGCGCGGCACCGAGCGAGGACCGGGTCACCAGCGGGTGCTCTTCGCCGCGGGTTAGGGCGAGCAGCCCGCCTGCGAGCTCGGCGCGGTCGGCCGCCCGGACCACCGCACGGTGCCGCCGCATCCGACGCAGCCGCAGCAGGCTGGACCCTATCGCCGCGGGGTCCGCGTCGGTGCGGTCCAGATAGTCCAGGATCGCTCGGGCGTCGTTGACGATCAGCTCTTCGTCGTGCGCGGTGAGCAACACGGGTACGCGACCGTCGGGCAGTGGGGATTCGAGCATCACGCGACCTCGGGGAGGGAGACGATCACGTGTGCGTTGGTGCCGGCGATGCCGAAGGCCGACGTCGCCGCGGTCCGTCGGCCGGCGACCGCCGGCCATGGGGTCAGGGTCGTGGCCAACCGCAACCCCTGGCTTTCCCAGTCGATTTCCGGGCTCGGGTCCGCCGCGTGCAGGGTCGGTGGGATCGCCCCGTGTTCGGCGGCGACCACGACCTTGGCCAGCCCGAGTGCGCCGCTGGCCGCGAGGGCGTGCCCGAGGTTGGACTTCACCGAGCCGAGCAGTGCGCCGCAACCGGGTGCCGTGTCGCCATAGGTTTGCGCCAGCGACCGCAGTTCCGTGCGGTCGCCCAGGCGGGTGCCGGTGCCGTGGCCCTCGACCATGCCGACCTCGTCCGGCCGAATCCCGGCCTGCGTCATGGCACGGCGAAACAGGCGAATCTGCGCTTCACCGCTGGGCGCGCTGAGGCCGGCGCTGCGGCCGTCTTGGTTGACGGTGGTGGCGCGGACCTCGGCGACGACCTCGCGGCCGGCGCGCAAGGCGGCCGATTTGCGTTGCAGCACAAACATCGCCGCCCCCTCGGCCCACACCGTTCCGCTGGCCTGGGCGCTGTAGGGGCGGCAGTGCCCGTCGTCGGAGAGGGCGTGTTGCTTGGAGAATTCGACGAAGAATCCCGGCGATCCCAGGACGTTCACCCCGCCGGCCAGCGCCAGGTCGCAGTCGCCGTCTTGGATCGACCGCACCGCGACGTGGAATGCGGCCAGCGCGGACGCGCACGACGAGTCCACCGTCAGCGCCGGGCCGGCCAGCCCCAGCGTGTACGCGACCCGGCCGGAGATCACGCTCAGCGCGGTTCCGGCGAGCAGGTGCCCGCTGTGCTTCGAGAAGTTGGCCATCTGCGGCCCGTACCCGGTGGCCGAGGCGCCGACGAAACAACCCACGTCGTGCCCGGCCAGGTCGTCGGGATTGATGCCGCTGTTCTCCAGCGCGCGCCAGGAGACGCGGAGCACGACGCGCTGCTGGGGGTCCATGGCAACGGCCTCCCGCGGGGAGATGCCGAAGAACTCGGGATCGAAGGTTGTTGCACCCGTGAGGAATCCACCGCGATCATGGATTTCCTTGAAGCCGCTCCGCCGCGATCCGGCGAGCAGCTCGCTCACCTGCCAACCGCGGTCCGTGGGGAACGGGCCCAGCGCCTCACGGCCGCGCGACAACAACTCCCAGTACTTCTCGGCGGTGTCGATGCCGCCCGGCGCTTCGAGGGCCATGCCGACGATCACGACCGGATCGGCCGCCGCGTCGAACCTGTTGTCAGACATCGGCGTTCACCCGTTCGGCCACGGCGTCGATGTGCTCGTTGAGATAGAAATGGCCGCCGTCGTACAGGAACAACTCGAAGTCGCCCGCGGTGTGGTTCTCCCAGAGCCGCAGCGCGGCCGGATCGACGCGGTGGTCGTCGCGCGCCCCCAATACCCTGATGTCGGCGCGAATGCGGACGCAGGGAGCGCACTCGTAGCGATTGATCGCTTGGTAGTCGGCTCGCACCGCGGTCGTCAACAACTCCGCGAACTCCTCGTCGGCGAGCAGTTCGGGGTCGGTGCCGCCGAGATCGGCGATGTCGGCGAGCAGGCCGTCGTCGGAGGTGGGGAGTTGCGGCATCGTGGCGACCGCCGACGGTGCGGGCCCGGCCGAGACCCACAGGCGCTGCACCGCGGTGTCGTGGGATTCGGCGATCCTCGCGAATTCGAACGCCACGACGGCACCCATGCTGTGGCCGAACAGCCGAAGCGGCGCGACGCGACTCCACGGCCCCGCGTCGAACAGGCCCCGGGCGAGGTCGTGCACTGTGTCGGGGGCCGGGTGACTGAGCCGGTCCGCGCGCTGTGGGTACTGCACGATGTAGGTGTCCCCGCCCAAGGCCAGTGCGGCGGCCACCGACCGATAGCTTGCCGCGGAGGCGCCGGCGTGCGGAAACACGACGGTCGCGCCGGCGCGTCGGCGTGCGCTCCCGCCGGACACCCGCTTGATCCAGGATGCGAACTCCGTCGGCACGCTCAGCACAGGGTCGGATGTCATTGTGCCGTCTCGGTTTTCGCGGTGTGTCGACCGGCCGACAGCACCGCGTCGGCGTCCAGGTGGATGACTTCCAGGTACAGCTCGGCAACCTGGTCCAGCCGCGCGTCGTCCCGCTCGCGGTCGGTGAGCAAATTCGCCAGTGCCGCCACGGTTCTCGTGGCGAAGATGTCGGCGACCATGACATTCGGGGTGTCCAGCCAGGTGCGGATACGGCCCACGGCCTGGGTGGCGAGCACCGAATCACCCCCGAGCGCGAAGAAGTCGTCGTCACGCCCCACCCGCTCCGCGCCGAGTAGGTCACCGAGCAGCGTCGCGAGCGCCGATTCCAGCGGCGTCGCCGGGGGACGGTAGCCGGGCTGCTCGGCCACGGAAATCGCGGCGCCAAGGTGGCGCGCGACGGCACGGCGGTCGATCTTGCCGGCGTTGGTGAACGGGATCCGCTCCACGAGTGCGAAGTGGCGCGGAACCATATGCGCGGGAACGAGTTCGGCCATCAGCTTCGCAAGCCCCTCGGCGGACGGCTGTGCACCGCTGGACATTTCGGGGCACACGGCGGCGGCCAGGATCTCCGAGCCCCCGGGTCCCGGGAGCAGGGCCGCCACCGCTATGGCCACTCCGGGGAGTCGGCGCAACGCCGCCTCGATCTCGCCGAGTTCGACGCGATAGCCGCTGATCTTGACCCGGTGATCGGCACGGCCGACGAACTCGCAGGTGCCGTCGGGCCAATACCTGGCCAGGTCGCCGGTGCGGTACCACCTGCGGCCCGCGTGCTCGACGAAGCGCTCCGCGGTGAGATCGGGACGCCCGCGATAGCCCCGCGCGATGCCGCGGCCGGATACCCACAGCTCGCCGGCGACCCAGTCCGGGCAGTCGTCACCCGCCTCGTTGACGACACGGCAGGCGTTGTTGGTCAGCGGCACCCCGTAGGGCAGAGCGGTCCAGTCGGCCGGCAGCGCGTCGGGGTCGGCCACTTCGAAAATCGTGTTGTGGACCGGTGTCTCGGTCGCTCCGCCCAGACCGGCGAACCGTAGGTTGGGTGCCTCGGCCCGCAGCCGGCGGGCCAGCTCCGGGCGCACCCAGTCCCCGCCGGTGGGAATCACCCGCACGGAAGACAGCCGGCCGCGGCCGACTTCGATCAGCATCTCCAGCCAGCCCGGCATGAAGTGCAGCACGGTGACTTGGTGGGTGTCGATGAGCCGGGCCCAGGCGTCGGGGTCGCGGCGCTGCGATTCGTCGACGACCACGATCGAGCCGCCCGTCCGCAGGGTCACGAAGATGTCCATCACCGAGATGTCACCCTCGAGCGTGGACAGAGCCAGGCATCGATCCGCCGGGCCGATGTCGAAGTGGCGGGCGATGAACTCCACCGTGTTCATCGCGGCGTCGTGGGTCACCTCGACACCCTTCGGCTCCCCGGTCGAGCCCGAGGTGAACAACACGTAGGCCAGCTCAGCGGGATCGACTCTCGCCGGCCGGATCTCGGGCGCGAGCTGCGCGTCGCGCAGCACGTCGGCGAGGCAGAGCTCGGGCACCTTCAGGTTCAGTCGCTGCCCACCGCACACCACGGCCAGGCGCACAGCACCGGTGTGCAAGATGCGCTCCGCGCGGTCGCGAGGCTGGTCGACGCCGATCGGCAGGTAAACCGCGCCGATGCCCAGGATGCCCAGCAGCGCGGGCACTTGCTCGGCGGTCTTGGGGCCCATCACCGCGACCGTGTCGCCGGGGCCGACACCCGCCGTGCGCAACGCGGCGGCCACCGCCAGCGCCTGCTCGCGCAGCTGCCCGTAGCTGACGTCCCCCGAGCCGGCGAATATCGCGGGCGCGTCGGGCTGTTGCTCGGCCTGCCGAAAGAACCCGTCGTGCAATGCTTCTCCGCTGGGTTCGGCGGTGCGGCCGTTGACCGCGTCGCGCACCGCGCGCTGGGCGTCCGACAGCGGCGGCGGCCCCATCGCCTCCCAGCTGTCGTCGGCGGAGGCCAGCCTGAGCAGTTCGTCGATGTGGTAGGCGAACATGGCGTCGACGACACCCGGGGCGAAGACGCCGTCGCGGACGTCCCAATTCACCAGCACGCCGCCGTCAAACTCGGTGACCTGAGCGTCGAGCAGCACCTGCGGACCCTGGGAGATGATCCACGCGGGTGTGCCGAATTGGGCGGTGACCTCTCGGCTGAACAGCTCGCCGAGTCCCAGCGCGCTGGTGAATACCACCGGCGCCAGCACCTGGGTGCCGCGATGGCGGCTGAGGTCGCGGAGCACCGACAGTCCGGGATAGGCGGCGTGGGTGGCGGCGGACCGCATCGCGTCCTGCACGGCCCCGGCCCGCGCCACCGGGGTGCGCGCGCCGGTGAGGTCCACATCCAGCAGCAGCGACGATGTGAAATCGCCGACCAGCGAGTCGACTTGGGGGTGCAAAGGCTGGCGCCCGAACAGCGGCACATTCAGCAGGAAGCGCGAGGTGGTGGACCAGCGCGCCAGGGCGTTGGCGAAGGAGGCGGCCAGCGTCATCGCGGGCGTGACCCCGCGGGCATGAGCGCGGGAAAACAGCGCGTCCCGGGTCTTCGGGTCCAGCCAGTGCCAGAGCCGGGCGCTCCTACGCGAACCGCGGTCGCCGGTGGTGGGCAGCGCCGGCGGGTCCGGGAGCTGCGGGATGCGTTGCGCCCACCACTCGCGGGCGGCGTCGCGGGCCGGTTGGGGCCGGGCCTCTTCCGCCTCGATCGCGTCGCGGTAGCGCCGATACGTGTAGCTCAGCGCGGGCAGGTCGTGACCGAGGTAGAGAGCGGCAAGATCGGACATCAAGGTGCGATAGCTCATCGCGTCGGCGGCCTGCATGTCCAGATCGACGTGCAGGCGCGAACGTTCGCCCGGCAGCAGCGTCAGGGCAAGCTCGAACACCGCGCCGTCGAGCTGCTGGTGCGATTTGGCGTCGCGGATGGCGGCCAGCCGCGCATCGACCCCGTCGCCGTCCAGGTGGCGCAGGTCCTCGACGGTGACCGGGAATTCGTCACCGGCCGCCGCGATGCGTTGGGTGCCGTCGGGCAGGAACTCAACCCGCAGCATGGGGTGGCGCCGGGCCAGCTCTTTGGCGGCCGCACGCAGCCGCGCGGGATCGATCGGGCCGCCGTCGAATTCGACGTAGAGGTGGCCGGCCACCCCGCCGAGCTGCTGGCTGTCCTGCCGGCCGACCCACATCGCGTGCTGCATCGGGGCGAGCGGGAAGGGCTCGCCGTCGGCCCCCGGCGCCGCCTCGCTGGCAGCCTTGTGATCGCTTGGCTCGGTCGCCGGCTCGGCGGTCACCAGCTTGGCCCAGGCCTCGACCGTGGGAGTTTCGGCCAGCGTGGCGAAATCGACGGCGATGCCCTGACGGCGCCAGCGACCCGCCAGGGTCATCATCCGAATGGAGTCCAGCCCTTGACCGATGAGGTTGGTGGTTGGGTGGACGTCGTCGACACCGACGCCCAGCAGTTCGGCTACCTCTGCCCGGACGTCTGCCGGGCGCGCCGAGGCACGCACCACGAACCCTCCCTGAATTAGCACAGGCTGCCCTAAGTTGTGGTGGTTACCCTATCCTTACTCACGAATCGCCGCTACTACGCCCCCCGCCTGAGGACCTCGATGACCGCGAACGCACGGCAACCCCTGGCCGGGGCCCTCGAAGGGTTTGTGCCGTTCCCCGCCGACCGCGCCGCCGCGTATCGGGCGGCCGGCTACTGGACTGGGCGCACTTTGGACAGCATCCTCAGCGACGCCGCGCGGCGCTGGCCCGACCGAACCGCCGCGCTCGACGCCGCGGACGGCTTCGGCTTGAGCTACGCGCGGCTCGACGAGCGCGCCGGCCGCGCCGCCGCGGGACTGCGGGCACTGGGCATCGCGCCCGGCGACCGGGTGCTGCTGCAATTGCCGAACGGTTGCCAGTTCGCGGTGGCGCTCTTCGGGCTGCTGCGGGCGGGCGCCATCCCGGTGATGTGTCTGCCCGGCCACCGGGCGGCCGAATTGGGGCACTTCGCCGCCGTGAGCGGGGCCACCGCGTTGGTGATCGCCGACGCGGCCAACGGTTTCGATTACCGCGCCATGGCGCGCGCTCTCGTCGCGGACCACCCGACGCTCGCCCACGTCATCGTCGACGGTGAGCCGGGCTCGTTCACCTCGTGGACGCAACTATGCGGTCAGGCCACCGCCCCACCTCCGACGCCGCCGGCCGACCCCGGATCGCCTGCCTTGCTTCTCGTTTCGGGCGGCACCACCGGCACCCCCAAACTCATCCCCCGCACCCATGACGACTACGTGTTCAACGCGACCGCGAGCGCACAGGTGTGCCGGCTCACCGCCGACGACGTCTATCTGGTGCTGCTCTCGGCGGGGCACAACTTCCCGTTGGCCTGCCCCGGCCTGCTCGGCGCCATGACGGTGGGCGCCACCACTGTGTTCGGCACCGACCCCAGCCCCGAGGCCGCCTTCGCCACCATCGAGCGCCACGGCGTCACCGTCACCGCTCTGGTGCCGGCCCTGGCCAAGCTGTGGGCGCAGGCCTGCGGGTGGGAGCCGGTGACGCCGAAGTCCCTGCGGCTCTTGCAAGTTGGCGGGGCGAAATTGGAGCCAGACGACGCCCGCATGATCCGTGCCGCGTTGACGCCGGGGCTACAGCAGGTGTTCGGAATGGCGGAGGGGCTGCTGAATTACACCCGCCCGGGCGATCCGCCCGAGGTCGTCGACCACACCCAGGGGCGGCCGCTGTGCGTGGCGGACGAATTGCGGGTGGTCGACGCGGACGGCGAACCGGTCGCGCCGGGCGAGGAAGGCGAGCTCCTGGTGCGCGGGCCGTACACGCTCAACGGCTACTACCGTGCCGAGCGCGACAACGAGCGCTGCTTCGACCAGGACGGCTTCTTCCGCAGCGGTGACCTGGTCCGGCTGCGGCGCGACGGGTACCTGACGGTCACCGGACGGGTCAAGGACGTGATCTGCCGGGGCGGCGAAACCATCTCCGCGGCGGACCTCGAGGAGCAGATGCTCACTCACCCGTCGATCTTCTCCGCGGCCGCGGTGCCGCTGCCCGACCCGTACCTCGGCGAGAAGATTTGCGCGGCAGTCGTTTTCACCGGCACGGCGGTCACGTTGGCGGAACTGAACACCCACCTCGATCAGCGCGGCACGGCCGCCCACGCCCGGCCCGATGTGCTGGTCGCCATGGCATCGCTACCGACCACCCCGATCGGCAAGATCGACAAAAAGGCGATCGCGCGCCAGATTTCGGCCGGGCAAGCGCCAAGCTGACAACGGATGAGTCAGCTGTCCTTGTCGCGCAGGGCGTTCAGCAGCCGGTCCATCACCGCGCCGGCATCCGCGCGCGCTTGGCGCTGGTCGTCAGCGCGGGCGATGTAAAGCGTCGCCTCGCGCAGCGCCCCCATGACGGTTAGGGCCGTCGCCTCAACGGGCTGGCGCGGGATGCTGCCGGACTCGATCGCGTCATTCAGCAGCGCCGTCACGAATCCGATGTTGTACCGATGCCCGATGTCGCTCCAGCGTTCCCAGCCCAGCACCGCGAGCGCCTCCAGCAGCACGATGCGCTGAACCTCGGGATCGGAGCACGCGTCCAACCAAAGGCCCGCACACAATCGCATGATCTCGACCGGGTCGGTGTGCCCCGCGGCCGCGACGGCGTCGACCATGCGCGCGGCCATCTCGCCCTCCACCTGCTCGAAAACCGCGGCGAAAAGCTCTGTCTTGTCGGCGAAATGGTGATACAGGGCCCCGCGCGTCACACCCGCGTCTCGCACGATGGTCTCCAGGGACGCCTCCGCGAATCCCAGCGATGCGAACAGGGGACGGGCGGCGCTGATCAATGCGCCCCGCGTGTCGGCGGCACGCTCGGCCTGTGTCCGGCGACCATCCTGCGCCATGCAACCCTTACCTTTCACACCCCGTATGCATTCTCATACATACCGTATGAAGGCGGCGGGAGGCGCCACCGCGGGAGGCGGCGTCGGTCAGAACACCCTGAGCCGGCGGACGATGTCCAGAGCCGACGGGTCCCCGTCCGCCTGGACGGCCAGGCCGTCCCAGGTGCCGCGCTGAGTGACCCAGCGGACGAACGCTTGCGAATCGGAGGTGATCCGCGCGGTCACATCGCCCCGGGTGCCGAGCCGCAGGGTTCGGGCACACAACCCGTCAAGCCGGACCTCGACTCCAGTGCGTAATGCGTTGAGCAGCTGGGTGTTCTGTTGCGGGAGGGCCGCCTCGATCCAGTCGAGCGTGGGGCCAAGCCGCAGCTCGTCGACCGTGGGCGGATCCGACTGCAACGGTCCATTCGGAGCGAACAAGTCGTACCGGAGATGGATGAAGGACTCGAAGACGAAGGTGGTGGGCACCACCGAGGCCGGATACGTTCCGACGTCCCCAATCGGTATCTCGACGTCTTGGCCCTCCACCGCGGCGAGCAACTCCAGCCCTCGCGCACTGACTGCCTCGTAGTCGGCCAGGACGTCTGCGGGCGTCATCCAGCGACGTGACTCCACATAGAGGTCAGCGGCGCGTTCGGCGGGCAGCCCACCGGGATCGGGCAACGTCGATGGATCGACCGCCAACCAGTAGCTACACGCCATGTGCGACACCAGATCCTGAACAGACCATCCAGGACATCCGCTGTCCTTCGCCCACATCGAAGCGGGCAATTCCGAGCAGACCTCCAAAACAACTCCGCGTTCCTTCGCAATGGCATCGAGCGTGGCACTCACTATCCCTCACCCTCCTAGATACATACCGTATGTATAAACATACACACTGTATGTATGGAGTCAAGGCTTCACGGATCTCCGATCCCACCGTTGACTTTCGGCAACACCCGTGGCTAATCGTCTTCCTGCGCCGGCGTTTCCGCTCGCGGCCAAAACGGTTGCCAACAGCCAGGTCTGGCAAAGCACGCAGAAGGGTTCCCGTGCCGGGACGCCTGGCCGGCGTGCCTCCGCGGCAAAGAGGGCGGCCCGGACGCGTACGACCTTCCCAGCCGCTCCGTCAGCGCGCGCTGGGCCGAATGTAAGGCGTTGCGGCACATCGGGATAGCCCGGCCGTGGTATCTCTCGGGCGTTCGCGTCGGGTTCGGTCGCACTCAAAGGGAGACCGCGGCAGCCCCTTTCGCATTTTGGATGGCCCGTTCGTCCGATGGATGACGTGGGCAGAAGATTACTTCGACCGGTACTATTCCGCCTTAACCGAACCTGAGATATGGTGATCGCGGCGCCGTTCCGCAGGCCCGGGGGTGACAAGAATTGCATCGCCACGATAGCGCCCGCTATCCGGTGATGGTCGGGCCGAGGCGTCGAGTAAAAGGCTTTTAGTAGTTATCTTGAGTTAGCCGCGCGCGAAATATGCGATCCGCGTTGCGGTTACCTCGCACGGCAAGACGACGGCGATCGGCGAGTCTTCTGCATTCTCGTGCGATTGTCACGCCCGAGGAGAATCTTCAATGACTGCGCCCCGCGACGCTGTGACTGCTTTCGCGGCGTCAACTCGGACCAGCGTGAGCCAAATCACTTCTGCGCATTCCACGCAGCTAGCGGCAGCGCCACTTGCTGGGCTCGTGGTGCGCAATTCCCTCGGCGGTCGAATTCATCCGGCAACCAATGCACGGTCACGTTAAGGTCATCCGGACCGGCGTCGCCTACTGACGGAGGAAAGGTCGCGCATGTTCCTGGGCACGGTTGACGACTGGACAGCCGAGGGCACCGTCGTATCGTGGTTTCCCACCGCCAGCACCTACGAGCAGGCAGCCGACGCGCAATACCATCCGGCGGCGGTCAGTTATCAGCAGTCGCAGCATCTTCGGTATTACCGACGCCAGGTCAACCGCGGCCGCGATATCCCGCGATTGTGCATAGGAGCCTGGGAGATTTGGGGCGTCTGCGACATAGACGCGATGACCCACGCGCTGAACAGCCATGTGCGGCGGCACGACGCCTATCATGACCGGTTCGCCTTCGACGACGGCGACGAGGTGGTTCGCCACGTTATCGCCGACCCCGAGACCATCACGTTGGAAGCAACGGATCTCGGCGAAATGGCGCCGCATCAGATTCGCAAACTGATTCTCGATACGCCCGATCCGCTGCAATGGGACTGCTTCAGCTTCGGAATCATCCAGGGCGAAGACCGCTTCACCATCTACATTGCCGTCGATCATCTGCGCGCCGACGGCATGTCGGCGGGTGTGATTTTCCTGGACATTCAGACGGCGTATTTCTCCGCGCTGCAGAAGTCACCCGTTGTGCCGATACCCGCACCCAGCCACCGCGAATACAGCGCGCGGCAACGCGCATTCACTGCGAGCCTCGATGTCGATTCGCCCGAAATTCGGTGTTGGCGGGCGTTTCTCGCGGCGAACAATGGACTGCTCCCCAGATTTCCCCTGGAACTGGGCGAGGCGTCCGCCGATACGCCAGGGGCCATCGAAGTGTTCGACCTGATCGATGACGACCAGGGCCGGCGATTCGAGGCGGTGTGCCGCGCCGCGGGAGCCCGCTTCAGTGGTGGGGTGTTCGCCTGCGCTGCCCTGGCCGAGCACCGGTTGACCGGCGCACCCACCTACTTCGGCCTCACCCCGTTCGACAACCGGCGAGATCCCGCGCACGCCGCGGCCGTCGGGTGGCTGGCCAGTTTCGTCCCGTTGGCGATACCCACCGCCGGTGCGTCATTCGACGAGGTGGTCATCGCTGCCCAGACATCCTTCGACACCAACACGGCCCTCGGCGCGGTGCCCTACTACCACCTACTCGAGACGACGTCCGACGAGGTCGAGGTTCCGGACCGGCCCGTCCCGATGTTGTCCTTCATCGACATCCGAAAGCTGCCGTTCGGTGACTACTTCGATGGTTTGCGGGCCGGCATCTGGGGCGACAACCGGCTGTCGGAGACGGTGTGCATGTGGGTCAATCGCATGCACACCGGGACCCAACTGGTGGTCGCTTACCCGGGCACCGACGTCGCCCGCGAGTCCGTCCAGCGCTATGTCGATACGATGCGTGCCGAGTTCACGAGGGTGTGCGACGCCGGGGTGCACAGCCGCACCTGATGGATTTACGTTCTCCCACGCGAGGTCCCGATGTCAGCACCCGGACACACAGACGTGTCGCGGGGTCGCGACGTAGCCAAGCCGGGATGGCTGCGCGGAGGTTGGCACTGCTGGACCAGGCCGCATTCTTACGGCTGCGCGCCACCGGTCAAGGCAGTACGGTGCAGTGCACGTGGATATACGACCGAGACGTGAATGTCGACCAATTGCGGGTCTTCCGCGCCAATCTCGCCACCGGCCTGCTCGGACGGCGGATCGAGCGCTCGCCGCTGCCATTCGGGCGTCACCGCTGGGTGGCCGACCGCCGCTCACCCGATATCGCGCTGGAACCGTGCCGACCCCGGTCGGCGCTCGGTGCATGGGTCGAAAGACGCGCGCAGGTGCCCGTCGATCCCGAGCACGGCCCCACCTTCCACCTTGGCGTCCTGCCATTCGACGGTGGCGGTGCGGCGGTCACCTTGGTGGCATCACACTGTGTGGTCGATGGGCTCGGCCTCATAGCGGCGATCAGCGAGGCAGTCAACGCGGAAAGCGGCAAACATCGCTATCCACAGCCTAATTCACGTAGTCGGGCGCGCGCCGTCGTCGAGGACCTGGCCGGTGCGGCGCTCGCCGTACCGGGCGTCATCCGCGCGCTGATCGCGACTCTGGGGATCTTGTTCAAGGCGTCCTCCGGTCCCCGGGTTCCGCCCACGATGCCGCAGCCAGGTCCGCCCCCACCGGCCGACGACGAGCGCGCGGGCCTGCCATCGGTCACTTTGCAAACCGACGCCGCCGCATGGGAAGCCCGCGCGCACGCCCTAAACGGAACCGCCAACGCCCTATTCGTCGCATACGCGGCCCGGCTGGCCCACCGGATGGGCAGGGTGCTCGCCGACGGAAGCTCGGTGACGGTCGTGCTTCCGGTCAGCGACCGCAGCGCCGATGACGACCGGGCGAATGCGCTGACCTCGATCACGCTCACCGTCGACGGAGCGGCGGCGGCCGGCGACTTGAGCCGGGTGCGTAAGGATGTCAAGACGCTGCTGACGTCGCTGCAACGGCAACCCAACGAAATGCTCGCCGGATTGCCGCTCATTCCGTTCACGCCACGATGGCTGGTCCGGCGCGCCGAAGGCGTTGCCATGTCGACCGGCCAACTTCCGGTCGGCTGCTCGAATCTGGGGAACCTCGACGCCGCCGTGGGCCGCATCGACGGTGCGGACGCAGCCGAGGTCTGCATCCGGCTGGCCGAGCAGGGCGTCACCCGTCGCCGCATCGAGCAGAGCCATGGCCAATTGTTCTGCAGCACCGGAACGTTCAACGGTAGCCGGTTTCTCAACGTCATCGCCTGCCGAAGGGGGGCCGACAGTGCGGCGACCGCCCGCGAGCTCGCGTGCAGCGCGCTGGCCGACCTGCGGCTGTCCGCCACCACCGTCTACGAAGGCCGGACCGGATGGTGAACCTGGACGTCGAGCCGAACCGACGCGCACACCACCGCCGCTACGCGGCCTGCGCCGCCGCGATCGCGGCTTGGGCCCTGGTCGTCCTGTGGTTCGCGATCAAGGTCGTTCCGCTCGATGTGTACTGGATGTCGTACTACGCCGCCGATTACACGCATGGGTTCGTCCGCCGCGGACTCGCCGGTGAACTGGTTCGCTTGCTCCCCGGACATTACTTCGCGGTCGCGCTCGGTTTGCGGTGGCTCTCGACGGCGGTCTATCTGTGCGGTCTGGCAGCGGTCGCGGGCGTGGTGTTGTTGGGTCGCGGCCGGTCAGAGCGCGGGCTGATGGTTGTGCTGCTGATCCCGTTGCTCCCCTTCGGTGTCCCGTTCGCCGCGTACTCGGCCCGCCCGGACCTGTTCGGCGGGGCCGCCCTGGCGTTGTTTTCTTCCGCTTTGGTGTTGGTGCGATCCCGCAATATCGCGATGGCATGCTGTGCGGCCTACGGCGCCGCCATCGCGGCGCTGACACTGGTACACGAGGCGATCGGGCTGCAGTTCGCGCTGGGCGCCGTGTTGGCGATCGTCGCCCTGGGTGGTGCGCTGGAAAACGGCCGGGGCCCAGGCGCCCTGCTGGCGGTGACGCCGGGTGTCTGCACGACGGCCGCCGTGGCGGCCTTCGGCCGCCACCACATCGCGGCTCAGCTTTGTGCGTCGGTGCCCCGTCACGTGATGCCCAACCCGTTCGCGACGGTCACGTCGCCGGCGTCGCTGCTGCACTACGTTGTTGACGGGCAATCCGTTCGAACCGACTATCACGACTGGGTGTGCCGCAACGTGATGCCGAACTACGACAACGGAATCGGCGATGCTGTCCGCGCCGTCGGCCACATCGGCATGCTCGGTCTCACGGTCTCGCTGATCTTCGGCGCCGGTGCCCTCGCGCTGACCATGTGGGGACTCAGCGCCATATCGGGCGTGTCGCTCGGCACGTTTGTCGAGGCGCTGCGGGGCCGGATGACGTGGGTCGCCGGCGGGCTCCTGTTGATCTGCCCAGTCTTTGTGACCGGCTATGACTGGACCCGCTGGTTGACGGTCGTGACGTTCGATGTCGGCGTGGTCTTCATCCTCTACGCGGCGGGCAGGCCGGAGATCGAGCGCGAGCCCACGCCAAAAGCACTGCGTTCCTTCATCCTTCTCGCCGTCATACTGGCGCTGATCCCGGTAGGGGCGGTTCCGGGCTTCGGCGGACCACGGATGCTTTGAGCCCTGTCGCGTCCACTGCCGCGAAGCGCTCAATGATGGTATGCCCGGCGACTCGACCAGGCCTGTTTGACGATCGCCTAGCCTCCGGAGATACCCGCATACTTCTCGACCAGCTCCCGCTTGTACAGCTTGCCGGCATCGGTGCGCGGCAGGCACCCCTCGAAGTACAACCTACGGGGACACTTGTAGTGCGCCAGCCGATTTCGCAGCCAAGCGATCAGCTCCTCGGCGAGAACCGGGGAAGCCAGGCCTGGATCCGCCAGTTGCACCACTGCGGTCACCGACTGCCCCATCACCGGATCGGGCACGCCGAAAACGGCGGCGTCGACCACGAGCGGGTGACCGATCAGACAATTCTCGGTCTCCTGAGGATAGATGTTCACCCCGCCGGAGATGATCATGTGGTTGCGACGATCGGTGAGATAGAGGTAGCCCTCGTCGTCGAGATAGCCGACATCGCCTACGGTGACCCAGCCCTGCGCACTGCGCGCCGCCGCCGTCTGGGCTTCGTCGTTGAGGTACTCGAAGGGATAACCACCCTCGTAATAGATCTCACCGATCTGTCCAGGGCCGAGCTCGCTACGGTCGTCGTCGAGGATGTGCGGCGTGCCGAGAAGTGGCTTGCCCACCGAGCCCGGGTGAGCGAGCCACTCGTCGGCACGGATGAACGAGATGCCGGCGCCCCGTGTCCGCCCGAGATCAAGCGGCAGATGATCGACTGGTGGGGCCCGATCGTGGACGAGTACTACGGGTCATCCGAGGGCGCCGGCATCTCGTTCATCCGTGCCGACGAGTGGCTCGCTCACCCGGGCTCGGTGGGCAAGCCACTTCTCGGCA
>NZ_LZJJ01000249.1:0-10702 GCF_001667625.1 Mycobacterium sp. E1715 | reverse complement strand
TATCGCGTGGCAATGTCCAGCGCGACGCGGGCGGCGGCGCCGGCGCTGCCGCCCACCGTGATCCGTCCGCGCACCAATGTGCCCAGCATGGTGAAGAACCGGCGGTTGATGTTCTCGATCGGCGAGGTGTAGGTGCCGTCCGGCGCCACGTCGCCGTATTTGTTGAGCAGGTTCACCCGCGGGACCCGGACGTGGTCGAACACGATGCGACCGTTGTCCACGCCGGGGAGGCCGCCCTTGTACTCGCAGTCCGACGTCGTCACGCCGGGCAGGTCGTTGCCCTCCGCGTCGCGAATCGGCACCAGCACGCAGTGCACGCCGTGGTTGACCGGTTCGCCGTCCTCCGTCGTGATCAGCTGGGCGAATACCGCTGCCATGGTGGCCGTTTCGGCCGCCCCGCCGATGTAGTCCTTACGGGCGGTGGGCGTCGGAGAGTCGATGATGAATTCCTCCGTGGCCGGGTCGTAGGTCGCGGTGGTCTCCAACGACTGAACGTCGCTGCCGTGTCCGGTCTCGGTCATCGCAAAGCAGCCCCGCAATTCGAGGCTGATGATCTTCTTCACGTACGCCTCGTGGTGGCGCTCGGTGCCCAGATTTTCGACGGCACCGCCGAACAACCCCCACTGGACGCCGGCCTTCACCATCAGCGACAGATCCGACATGGCGAGCATCTCGATCATTGTGATCGCCGCACCGATGTCGCCGGTGCCGCCGTGCTCCTTGCGGAAGTTGTCGGCGGCGGCACCGAAGGCGGCCATGATCCTCATCTGCTCGGCCACCTTGGTGCGCGCAATCACGGTGTTCGGGGTGTAGTGCGGCCGGAAGAGGTCCTCGCTCATGGTGGACCGCAGCTGGTTCCTCGTGTCGCGCCAACGCCCGTCGAGGGCGTTGCGCAGCTGGTCGGCAATGGTGGTGGTCTTTGGCGCCATAACCCGACCGTATCCTGCGGCTCGCGCTGCGGGAATAACAACCCGACCCGTTTTCGCCGACGACACATCCGGGGCCGGGCCGTGCCCCGTTTTCACCCAGCCGACCGGATCGGCGATACCTTCTCCGGTATGGCACATCGGGTCCGCGCGGCGTGCGCGTTGCTCGCCCTGGCGCTCGCCGGCTGCGCGCCGGCGCACCCGCACGCCCCGGCGGCCCCGCCGCGGCCGATGTTGGCCTATCTCGGTCAGGCGCAGGTTCCGTTCAATGCGAGCTTCGACGGGACGGTCATCGGCGGTTTGTCGGCGCTGAGCTATGACGCGGGCCGTCAGCTCTATTACGTCATCAGCGACGACCGCTCGAAGAAGAACCCGGCCCGGTTCTACACCGTGCAGTTGTCCCTGTCGGACAGGGGAATTGACAGGGTCACCTTCACCGGCACCCGTCCGCTGCTGGACCGTACCGGTCAGCCCTTCCGGCCGCTCACCCTGGATGTCACGCCACCGGTCGTCCCGCCGGACCCCGAGGGCATCGCGTTCGACCCCGCCCGGCAGCGGCTGTACTGGTCCTCCGAGGGCGAACGGATCACCTCCGGGCCGGTGTTGCTCGACCCCTGGATCCGGACCGCCGCGCTCGACGGCGCCTACCTCGGCGAGTTCACCCTGCCGGCCAATCTGGCGATGTCCACGCAGAACGTGGGCCCTCGCCGGGATAAGGCTTTGGAGGGTCTGGCGCTGACACCCGACGGCCGGACGCTGTACGCCGCGATGGAGGACCCCGGTTACAACGACGGCCCGACCGGCGGCGACGGTCACCGTGTGCTCACCCGGATCACCAAATTCGACGTCGCCACCGGGGTACCGACCGCCCAGTACGCCTACCCGATGGAGCCGCCCGTCCCGCCCGCCGAACTCAACGGCGTCTCCGACCTGGTCGCGCTGTCGGACACGACGTTTCTGGTGATCGAACGGGCCGCCGCCACCCCGCCGACCGTGCGGATCTACCGGGCCGAGATCGGCTCCGCCACCGACGTTTTGGCGCTCCCGTCACTGGGCGCGGACGTGACCCCGATGAGCAAGACGCTGGCGGTCGACTTGTCCGCCACGCCGGGACTGTCGCCGCTGGACAATGTCGAGGGCATCACGCTGGGACCGAAGCTGCCCGACGGTCGCCAGTCGGTGGTGCTGGTCAGCGATAACAACTTCTCCCCGAGTCAGGTCACTCAGTTTCTGTTGTTCGCGATGTGAGGGTCCCGCGGCCGCAGCCGGTAGAGGGTGAAGCCGGCCGCCGCGACGCCGAGCAGGACAAGCATCGTCATGTCGAACAGCCACCAGCCGCTGTAGTGGGTCCACGTCTGGCAGTCGGCGGCCAGGGGGTCGACGCGGCGCAGGTTGGCGGTGGACGCCGATGCGGCGAAGCCCCAGCGGGCGGGGACGAACCAGGAGATCTGTTGCAGGCCCCACTTGCTCACCAGCTGAACGAGGCTCCCGTTGAAGAGCGCGGAGGCCAGGATCACCGGAAGCAGCAGCGGCAGGACTTCGCGCAACGACTTGCCCATGGTCGACAACGCCAGCCCGACCGCCGCGGACACGATGGCCGTCACCGCCACGCTCACGTACAGCTCGAGGGTGGCGTTGTGCAGCAGGGCCGCGCCACCCGCCGGTCCGCCCTTGTCGGCGATGACAATGGCGAACACGATGGCCGTCAGGATCGCCGCGGCGAGGCTGAACACCAGGATCTTGGCGGCCAAATAGGCCACGGTCGACAGCCCGAGCGCCTGCTCGCGGCGGAAGATGCGATGCTCGCGCACCACAGTGCGGATCGTCAGCGCGGTGCCGATGATCACCGCGGCGAGGTTGAGCGCGGCCAGGATCTCGATCGCTTCGTGCGGGTGGGCGTCGCCGGCATGGGGCCGGGTCAGGCCCGAATCGCCCGGGATCAGCAGCGTCAGACCCGCCAGTGCGAACGGCAGGAGCACCAGGAACCCGACGTAGAGGCGGTCGGCGAAGAGCAGCCGGACGTCACGACGGGCCAGCAGCCGGATCTGACGACCCAAGGGGGCTTCGGCGGGCGGCGGCGCCGGTGGCGCGATCTCGGGCGGCGGGGGAGCCGCCGGGGGACGGGCGCGAAATGCGCGGTGGACGCCGTCGGGGTCGGCGCTGACGCGGGCCAGCACTTGCGGCCAGTCGGCGGTGCCCAGCGCGGATTCGACGTGTGCGGGCGGCCCCAGGAACGCCGTCGTACCGGCCGAGCTCAGCGTCAGCACCTCGTCGCACAGGTCGAGGTTCGCCAACGACGTCGGCGACGACACGGCCGCCACCACCACGCAGCCAATGTCGGCCTGGCGCCGCAGCATCGCCATGACGTGACGTTGTTGCTCCGCATCCAGGCCGGCGGTCGGCTCGTCGACGACGAGCAGCGTCGGCCGGGTGAGCAGCTCGACCGCCAGCGCGGCACACCGGCGCACCTCGGGCGAAAGCTTGCCGATCCGGGTGGACCGGTGCTCCGAGAGATCCAGTTCCTCGAGGACTTGGCCGATCACGCGGTCGCGTTGCTCCGGTGAAACGTCCTGCGGCAGGCGCAGTTCGGCGGCGTACGCCAACGCCTTTTCGACGGTGAGCTGGCGGTGCAAGCGGTCCTCGGGCGAGACGATGCCGATGCGGGTGCGCATCGACGCCGGCTCCGCATGCACGTCGTGGCCGTCGACCGTGACGCGCCCGGAGCTGGGTTGCCGGGTGCCGGCGAGCAGCCCGAGCAGGGCGGAGTTGCGGTTGGCCGACGGCCCGACGACGACGGTGAACATGCCCGGACGCGCCGAGAACGAGATGCCCGACAACATGTCGCGCCCGTCTACCGTCAGCCCGAGCTGGTACGCGGTCACCCCGAGGGTGCGGGCCTCGGCTTTGAGCGGCAATCGATAAGTGGCATTTCCAGATTCCGCGGCGCCGACGGCCGCACGCGGAACGCGGAGTTTCGAGGTGATCATCCGCTCGATCAGGCCCGGTGCCTTCGCCTGCGCATCCGCCGCCAGGATCGGCTCGACTGGCGGTGGAACGGGCGGTGTCGGCTGCGGGTGGGCGGGACGTTCGGCCGCCGGCGGTTGCGGGGGCAACACGCGCATGCGCTGGGTCTCGCGCTCGGTCGGGGCCAGCGGGCTCGGCTCGCCCGGATGAGCGGGTGGCGGGGGGAAGGGAGGAGGCGCCGGGGCCTGCCGCGGCGGGTAAGCGGGCGGTCGAGGCGGGGTTTGACGAGGCGGGCCGGCCGGGTGAGCGATCTCGAAAACCAGCCGCGGACCGCGCTGCGGATCACCGACGCTGATCGCCTGGCCGTTGCGAATCGCGACGGTCGAGGCCCGTGCGCCGTCGACGAAGATGCCGTTGTGGCTCAGGTCGATCGCCACCCAGTGAGTGCCCGCGAACCGCAGCACCACCTCGGGGCGGGGCGCCGGGGGCGGCGAGGTCGGAGTTCCGAGGCGCTCGAGGGCGATGTCGCTGCCCGGGCCGTAGCCGACGATCACGTCGCGGCCGGGGGAGAAGTCGAATCGCGCCGACCCGACCCACACGGTCAACGGGGAGGCTCTGAAACCGGAAGCCTCGGGCCGCATGGCCGCCACCTTTCGTCGCACCGGTCAGATCGACCTAGTGTCTACCCGCCGGCCGTCGTCCATCCACGTGGGTCCGCCCGTCACAGCGCGTTGCGGCGCCCCGCCAGCGACGCGTTGTCGAGAAGCCGGCGCAAGACCTCGACCGCGTCGGTCAGCACCTGGCGGTCGCCCGGCTCGAGCAACGCCAGTTGCGGTTCGATCGCGGCGGCACGGTCGGCGCGAACCGCATTGAGCGTGCGCTTGCCCTGGGGGGTGATGCGGATGCGGACGGCGCGGGCATCCCCCGGGTCGACGGTTCGGGTGACCAGGCCGGCGTCCTCGAGCCGGCGCACCTGGGTCGTCATGGTCGGTTGTGAGCAGTGATCGACCGCCGCGAGGTCGCCGATCCGGGCTTCGCCGTGGGCTTCGATGGAGGCGAGCAGTCTGGCCTGCGCCGCCGGCAGCGGCATTTGGATGCGCTGGGTGGCCAGCCTGTTGAGCCGCGCCACCACGGCGAGCAGATCCGCTCCCAGCTGCTGGGCCTCGATGTTTGCGGTCTCGACAACTCTGTCCATGTGTCCATAGTTCCATAGCTTTGCTAAGCGAGGCGAAGACGCGCGGTCCGAATGGTGTCGGGAGTGTCGAGTGTGACGAACCGAGTTGGGACCACGGCCTGGCAGAATCGGTGAAGTGAAAGTCCGCCACCCCGTCCGTGCGCGCCGTCGGGGCGGACCTTTACATCCGGCGGAATTGGCCCAGGCCTCGGTCATGGGGGCGCTTTGCGCGGTGATCGCGATCATCGCCGGTGTCATCCCGTTCGCCCAAGGATTGGCGCTGCTGGGCACGGTGCCGATGGGGCTGCTGTCCTACCGTTACCGGTTCCGTGTGCTGGTGGCCGCGACGTTTGCTGCCGGAATGATCGCCTTCCTCATCTCCGGAGTGGGCGGCGCCGTGACGGTCGTCAACTGTGCCTACATCGGCGGCCTGACCGGATTCGTCAAGCGCAGGGGCAGGGGCACACCCACGGTGCTCGTCTCCTCCCTGATCGTCGGGGTCGCCGTCGCCGGGGCGACTGTCGGTGCGTTGGCCGTGCTGAACCGGTTGCGGCATCTGATCTTTGAGGTGATGTCGGCGAACGTCGACGGTGTGGTCGCGTTCCTGGACCGGGTGAATCTGCGATGGCTCGGCGCCGACGTCAAGCGGTGCTTCGACTTCGGGCTGCATTACTGGCCGTGGCTGATGCTCGGCTACGTCACTTATGGCGTCATGGTGTCGTCGTGGATCGGTTGGTGGGCGCTTTCCCGCCTGCTGGACCGGATGGGCAACGTGCCGGACGTGCACAAGCTCGACGCCCCGGACGAGCCGCCCGGCGCAGCGATCGGGCCCGTTCCGGTGCGGCTGGATAGGGTGCGGTTCCGCTACCCCAATGCCAGGCAAGATGCCTTGCGGGAGCTCAGCCTCGACCTTCAGGTCGGAGAACATGTCGCGGTCGTCGGCGCCAATGGGTCGGGCAAGACCACGTTGACGCTCATCTTGGCGGGCCGGCAACCGACGTCGGGCACGGTGCACCGCCCGGGCGCGGTGGGGCTCGGCATGTTGGGCGGTACGGCGCTGGTTCTGCAGCACCCGAAGAGCCAGGTCTTGGGAACCCGCGTGGCCGATGATGTGGTGTGGGGGCTGCCCCCGGGAACCGAGGTCGACGTCGACCATCTGCTGCAGGAAGTCGGTCTCGGGGGTTTTGCCGAGCGCGATACCGGCGGCCTGTCCGGCGGCGAACTGCAACGCCTCGCCCTGGCCGCGGCGCTGGCGCGGGAACCGGCGCTACTGATCGCTGACGAGTTCACCAGCATGGTCGACCAGAGGGGCCGAGAGGTCCTGTTGAACGTGCTGGCCGGCCTTCCCAAGCGGCATCGGACCGCCCTGGTGCACATCACGCATTTCGACAACGAGGCCGCGTCGGCGGACCGGACCATCAACCTGAGTGACTCCCCGGATAACACCGGCATGGTCGAGACGGTTCCGGCCCCGCTGCCTGCCACCGCGTTCCGGCGCGGCCCAAGCAAGCCGGTGCTGGAAATCGTTGGCGTCAGCCACGAATACAACAGCGGGACACCGTGGGCGAAGACCGCCCTGCGCGACATCAATTTCGTCGTGGAACAAGGCGACGGGATTTTGATTCACGGTGGCAACGGTTCGGGCAAGTCGACGCTGGCGTGGATCATGGCCGGACTGACCGTTCCCACGGTCGGCGCCTGCCTGCTCGACGGTGAGCCGATCCGGGATCACGTCGGCGCGGTGGCGTTGTCGTTTCAGACGTCGAGGCTGCAATTGATGCGCAGCCACGTCGGCCTGGAAGTTGCTTCGGTGGCGGGCTTTTCGCCCCACGACGAAGGCCGGGTGATCGCCGCCCTGGCGGCGGTCGGGCTGGAACCCGCGATGGCCAGGCGGCGCATCGATCAGCTCAGCGGCGGCCAGATGAGACGGGTGGTGCTGGCCGGACTCCTGGCGTGCTCGCCGCGCGTGCTGATCCTCGACGAGCCGCTGGCCGGGCTGGACGTCGGGAGCCAGCGCGGCCTGCTGCGGCTGCTGGCGGATCTTCGCCGTCACCGCGGGCTGACCGTCGTCGTCATCTCGCACGACTTCGTGGGCTTGGAAGCCGTCTGCCCGCGAACCCTGCACGTGCAGAACGGCGCCCTGCAAACGGTGTCGGCCAGCGCGACGGCCGGGGGTGTGTCGTGACCGCACCTTCGTCCCCGACGCGCGGCAAGGAGCGGCGCACCGCGCGCCCGGTGGTGCTGTTGGTTCCGGTGCCCGGCGGGTCCGCGATCCACAGCCTGTGGGCCGGCACCAAACTTCTCGTGGTGTTCGGTGTTGCGGTGTTGCTGACCTTCTACCCGGGCTGGGTGACGATCGGGTCGGTGGCCGCGTTGGTGATGACGGCGATCTGGATCGCCCACATTCCCCGCGGTGCGCTCCCGTCGGTTCCGCGCTGGCTGTGGGTCCTCATCGCGTTGGGCTTCGTGACGGCCGCGCTGGCCGGTGGTAGTCCGGTGGTGTCGATCGCGGGGGTTCACCTGGGGCTCGGCGGGGCGTTGAACTTCCTGCGGATCACCGCGTTGTCCCTCGTCCTGCTCGGTCTGGGGGCGATGGTGTCCTGGACGACCAATGTCGCCGAAATCGCCCCGGCGCTCGCGGTTTTGGGCCGCCCGCTCAAGCTGGTGCGGATCCCGGTGGACGAGTGGGCGGTGGCCCTGGCCCTGGCGCTGCGCGCCTTCCCGTTGCTGATCGAGGAATTTCAGGTGCTCTACGCCGCTCGTCGATTGCGGCCCAACCACATGGCACCGACGCGTAAGGCCCGGGTCAAGCAGACGGCCGGCAACTCGATCGACCTGGTGGCCGCCGCCATCGTGGTGACGTTGCGCCGCGCCGACGAGATGGGTGATGCGATCACCGCCCGGGGCGGCATCGGCCAACTCTCAGCCGCTCCGGCCCGGCCGAAAATGGCCGACTGGTTGACGCTCGCGGTGACCATCGCGGTGGGCGGTGCCGCGGTGGCGATCGAGACGATATTCCACCTGACTCGCTGATCGTTCGCGTAACGTGAGCGCGTGGCCGACATACGCCGGACTCGCTCGATCGCGGCCCGCATCGGCGACATCTGGGAAATCCTTGCGGACTTCGGGTCGATCAGTTCGTGGGCCGGCAACGTCGACCACTCGTGCATCCTGTTCTCCGGACCCAACGGATCCGCCGTCGGCACCGCCCGGCGCGTCCAGGTCAAGCGCGACGCGCTCGTCGAGCGCATCACCGAGTTCGACCCGCCCCGCGCCCTCGGCTACGACATCGAAGGCCTGCCCGCCCGACTCCGCAGGGTGTCCAACAGCTGGACGCTCGAATCGACCGCCGGCGACTCGGCCACCACCCTGGTCGCCCTCACCAGCACGGTCGAAATCGGGCCGCACGCAATGCAAAAGCTGGCCGAGCGCGCCCTGTGCCGCTTTCTGGCGCGACAGTCCGAACTGATGCTCGCCGGCCTCGCCGACCGATTGGAGCATGCCCGTGTCTGACCGCCCCGATGTCATCGTCATCATGACCGACGAGGAACGCGCGGTACCGCCCTACGAGGCCCCCGACGTGCTCGCGTGGCGCGATCGAACGCTGACCGGCCGCAAGTGGTTTGACGATCACGGTGTCAGTTTCACGCGGCACTACACCGGCTCACTGGCCTGCGTGCCGAGCCGACCGACCATCTTCACCGGGCAGTACCCCGACCTGCACGGCGTGACCCAGACCGACGGCATCGGAAAGACCGCCGACGACTCACGGATGCGCTGGCTGCGTGCAGGCGAGGTTCCCACGCTCGGAAATTGGTTCCGGGCGGCCGGTTACGACACCCACTACGACGGCAAGTGGCACATTTCGCACGCCGATCTCCTCGAGCCCCGGACCGGTCGGCCGTTGGCGACCAATGACGACAACGGGGTCGTCGACGCCGCCGCCGTGCGGCGCTATCTGGAGGCAGACCCGTTGGGCCCCTATGGTTTCTCCGGCTGGGTCGGGCCCGAGCCGCACGGGGCGGCGCTGGCCAACGCCGGTGTGCGGCGTGACCCGCTGATCGCGGGCCGGGTGGTCGCCTGGCTGGCCGACCGCTACGCCCGCCGCCGCGCCGGCGACCCCGCCGCCTTGCGGCCGTTCCTCCTGGTGGCGAGCTTCGTCAATCCCCACGACATCGTGCTCTTCCCGACGTGGTCGCGGCGGAGCCCGGTCAAGCCGTCGCCGCTCGACCCTCCCGCGGTGCCCGCCGCACCGACCGCGGACGAAGACCTGTCCACGAAGCCCGCCGCGCAGATCGCCTTTCGCGAGGCGTACTACTCCGGCTACGGCCCCGCGGCCGCGATTGACCGAACCTACACGCGCAACGCGCAGCGCTACCGCGACCTGTACTACCGGCTGCACGCCGAGGTGGACGGACCGATCGATCGCGTCCGGCGGGCCGTCACCGAAAGCGGTTGGGGCGAGGCCATATTGGTACGCACCGCCGATCACGGCGACCTGCTCGGGGCCCACGGCGGTCTGCACCAGAAGTGGTTCAACCTGTACGACGAGGCCACCCGCGTCCCCTTCGTCATCGCGCGCGTCGGCGAGCGCTGCACGCGACCACGGCAAGTCACGGCGCCGACTTCGCACGTCGACCTGGTTCCCACTCTGCTGGCGGCCGCAGGCGTCGATGTCGCGGCGGTCTCGGCAACGCTGGCCGAGTCGTTCTCCGAAGTGCACCCGCTACCCGGACGGAACCTGATGCCCGTCGTGGACGGTGCGCCGGCCGACGAGACCCGCGCCGTCTACCTGATGACCCGCGACAACATGCTCGAAGGGGACAGCGGTGCTTCGGGATTGGCGCGCCGCTTGCAGCAGACGGTCAATCCGCCTGCGCCGCTGCGCATCCGGATCCCGGCCCACACCGCCTCCAACTTCGAGGGGTTGGTTGTCCGCGTCGACGAGGCGACCGCCGCCGGTGCCGCAGGCCACCTGTGGAAGCTGGTGCGCACCTTCGACGATCCGAGCACCTGGACCGAACCGGGGGTGCGGCACCTGGCGGCCAATGGGCTTGGGGGAGAGGCGTACCGGACGTCTCCCCTCGACGATCAGTGGGAGTTGTACGACCTGACCTCGGACCCGGTCGAGGCGGTCAACCGCTGGGCCGACCCTGACCTGCACAGCCTGCGTCAGCACCTGCGGACGCAGCTCAAACACGCGCGGGCCGAATCGGTGCCCGAGCGAAACCGGCCGTGGCCGTATGCGTCTCGCCGGCCGCCTAGATCACGTCCGTCACGGCTCAAGCGCCTCTTCCGCCGGCGGACGTAACGCCAGGGCGGAAACTCGGCCCGAATTGCGCCATGGCGTTACGCGCGCCGCGCCGCTAGGTGCGCATCCTGTCGATGAGATTCGACAACACCACGATGCTCTCGCTTCTCTCGATGTCCGCGCTCGACCGGATGCGCGCCGCCTGGGTCGACATCCCCGAGGTGGCCAGCGCGGCGACGGTGACCGGCACGTCGGATGCGATCCTGCACGTGCTGGCGCGCGACATGCGGCACCTGGAAGCCGCCCTCGAGCGCATCCGGTCGAGCGCGGACATCGAGAGAAGCGAGAGCATCGTGGTGTTGTCGAATCTCATCGACAGGATGCGCA
>NZ_LZJJ01000248.1:0-11031 GCF_001667625.1 Mycobacterium sp. E1715 | reverse complement strand
CCAAGTCCACGCTCTATGACGCGGGAACCGGCATCGGCATGATCATCAGGCCCCCGACCGGCCGGGCGCTGCCCCCGCGGGTCTACGACGAGCTGTTCAGCGGCGTTGACCTGCTGCCGACGCTGCTGGGCCTGCTGGGCGTGGACGTTCCGGCCGACGTCGAGGGCGTATCGCACGCCCGCGCCCTCCTCGCGCCCGACCCGCACACCGTGCCGGTCCGGGACCACGTATACACGACGAAGACCTATCACGACTCGTTCGATCCCATCCGCGCGATTCGCACCAAGGAATACAGCTACATCGAGAATTACGCCCCGCGGCCGCTGCTCGACCTGCCGTTGGATATCGAGGAGAGCCCGTCGGGGGCAGCCGTCGCGCCGTTCATCACCGGCCCACGCCCGCAGCGTGAGCTCTACGACCTGCGCGCCGACCCCACCGAGACCACCAACCTGCTGGCCGCCGGCGACGCCGACGCCGACGAAATCGCGGCCGATTTGGCTGTGCGGCTTCATGATTGGCGTCAGCGTACGGGTGATGTAATCCCGTCGGAGTTCGCCGGCACCCGCATCTCGGCCCGGTACACCGAGACGTATCTGCACATTCATCGGGTGAAACCGACCGCCCGGTCTGCGCTCGCCGCCGACCGCGGCATCGAGGAACAGGCGAGCGGTTAGCCGCCGGACCGCCGGGAACCGCCGACCTCGGCGACGATGAACACCCGCCGGAACGGGAAGATCGTGGTCCCGTCGGACCGGGGCGGGTAGGCGTCGTCCAGCAGCGGGATGAGCTCCTCGCGGAACCGTTCCCAGTCTTCGTCGCCGAGCCGCTCGCGCACCGGAACCAGCGCCGTCCCGGTGATCCATTCCAGCACCGGGTTCTCCCCGCCCAGCTGGTGCAGGTAGGTGGTCTCCCAGACGTCGACTTTGCACCCGGCGTCCAGCAGCAGGTTTGCGTACTGGATCGGCGGCTGCACCACCGCGCCGACGCGAAATGGTATGTCCCGCATCACCTTTGCGTAGGGCTCCCGACGGGCCAGGGTGCGCACCGTGGCGTGCGACGGCGTCTCGAAGTTGCCGGGAATCTGGACGGCGATCCATGATCCGGGCGGCAGCTCGCCCGCCCACCGGACCAGCAGGTCGGCGTGCTCGGGCACCCAGTGCAGCGCGGCGTTGCTGACCACGAGGTCGGTATCGGGCTTGGGTTTCCAGTCCCGCAGGTCGCCGATCACTGCGTCGATGCCGCGTTCCTTCGCGGCGGCGACCATCTCCGGCGAGCTGTCCATCGCCTCGATCACCGCGTCCGGCCAGCGCCGGGACAGGTACTCGGTCAGGTGGCCGGGGCCGCAGCCGAGGTCGACCACCCGCCGGGCCCGCTCCGCCCCCACCCGGGACAGCAGGTCGTAGAAGGGCCGGCTGCGATGGTCCGCAAAGGCCAGGTAGACATCGGGATCCCACATGTCGGTCCTCCTGATCAAAGCGCCGCCGCCGGCCGGGGAGATAGACAAACGGTATTACCGCATGCGGCCCCGCCGCCCAAGTGGCCCCGGCCGCCGCGCCGGCCGGTTAGCATCGGCGTTCGTGGCGCCCGACACTTCGATTGAACCGCCGATTCCCGCCGCCTTCGAAGGCGCGGACGTCCCGGTCGACGACGGCGGCTTGCCCCCGAATTCGGCGCTGTCCCCCCGCCAGCGCATGGTAGTCGAGGGCTCGGCCATCGGCGACCTGGCGCTGCGCACCTGGGTGTCGTCACTGCTCACCGCGACGGTGGCACCCGCCGTCGTCGCCGCGTCCCTGCGGCACGCCGATGCCCGCGCCGAGCGCGCCAACCTGAGCTTCTACGCCGGGCTGGGCGCGCAACGCGATCCGGTGAAGTCGTTTCCCGCGCCGACCGAGCCGCCGCGGGTGTCGTCGCGGCGGGCCAGCCCGCTGACCGAGTGGGTCGCGGGCGGGACGGTGGAAAACATCGCGTTCCCAAGCAGCTTCAGGGCGATCAACCCCGCGATGCGCCCGCAGTGGTCCGCCTTCAGATCCAACAACACCGTGCGCGCCCAGCACTGGCGCCACGACGACGGGCCACGCCCCACGCTGTGTGTCATCCACGGCTTCATGGGATCGTCGTACCTGGCCAACGGGCGGTTCTTCGCGCTGCCCTGGTATTACCGCTCCGGCTACGACGTGCTGTTGTACACCTTGCCATTTCACGGCAAGCGGGCCGAAAAGCTTTCGCCGTTCAGCGGTTTCGGCTATTTCGCCGGCGGCCTGAGCGGTTTCGCCGAGGCGATGGCCCAGGCCGTGCACGACTTCCGGTCCGTCATCGACTACCTGCACGGCACCGGGGTCGACCGCATCGCGCTGACCGGCATATCGCTGGGTGGCTACACCTCGGCGCTGGTGGCCTCCGTCGACGACCGGCTCGAGGCCGTCATCCCGAACTGTCCCGTCGTCGCCCCGGCGAACCTGTTCGACGAATGGTTCCCGGCCAACAAGCTCGTGCGACTCGGGCTGCGCCTGTCCCGCATCAGCCACGCGGAGTTATCCGACGGGCTGTCCTACCACAGCCCGCTGAACTACCGGCCGCTGCCGAGCAAGGATCGGCGGATGATCATCACCGGGCTCGGCGATCGGATGGCGCCACCGCAGCACGCCGTCCAGTTGTGGGAACACTGGGATCGCTGTGCGCTGCACTGGTTTCCGGGCAGTCACGTGCTGCACGTGAGCCAGCTCGACTACCTGCGCCGGATGACCGCGTTTTTGCAGACCGTCATGTTCTAGCGGCTTCGGCGACCGAATCCGCGCGCACCGGGGTCGGCCAGTCCAGCTGCGCCAGCAAGCCCGCCGCCACCTTGGCGTGACCGTCGAGCCGCCGGGTGGACAACAAATCCAGTGCCTGCAGCGCGGGCCGGTGATTGCCGCGCTCCGGTACCAGCCCCGCCGGCGCGGCGATCCGCTCCGGCGGCGTGTCGGTCAGGAAGGCGCAGGCGGCCGCGACGGTGTGGTGCGTCCCGTCACCGGCGAACTCCAGCGCGGTGCACGTCTCGCGCGCCGGATGCTCCCTGATCGCCTCGAGGGTGGCCGCCAGCCCCTCCCCGACCGGGATCTGGTATGCCGCTAGGTAATCCGAGGCCCCACGCTGCACCCCGGACCAGCTCTCGCGGGGGTTGGAGGTGAGCAACCGGGGAACGTCGTCGGGCGCGACGATGGTGACGTCCCAGCCGAGCTCCCGCAGGTGGTCGGCGAGCCGGCGCGCCGCCACCTGCGCGGTCTCGTGCAGCGGGATGCGTGCCGAGCGCGCCCGCAGCGCGGCCAGGTTCTCAGTGGCCGAAATCGTGAGACCAATCCACGTCTCGCGCCTCGATGGGTCGGATGCGTTGTCCCGGTTCGTGATCCGGATCTTGTGCGCCCGAATGCCGTAGCGGTCCAGGTAGCCGGCGATCAACGGCAATGGCAGCACGTCGGCGTCGCCGCCCGGCACGCCGATCCGCAGCAGCGCTGTCGTCGCCGTGGCCGAATCGGATTCGGCCGCGGTCTCGCCGCGCCCGATGATCGCCAGCCGGCGGCGCGCCAGGGTGGTGAAATACAAGCCGCGCCAGGAACCGAACAACACGACGACCACGGCGGCGGCCATCCCGAGCAACCAGTAATCACGGGGTGACCGCCAGGGGTAGGCCATCACCGCGGGCACGACGGCCAACAGCGCCAGCGTGATTCGGCCGGGTCCGGGGATTGGCATCCAGCGCTGGGGGCTCACGGGGTGTGGTCCTTTCGTCGGCGGGTGGCCGTGGCGGCGATCGCGCCCGCGACTGCGACGAGCACAGCCAGCGCGGCGGTTCCGAGGAGCGCGACGGTCCGGGGGGTGGTGTCCTTGGGCGCGGGCGCCGGCGGAACGGCGACGGGTTTGACCTGTGCGGCGGGCGGTTGGTTGCCCGCGGGCAGTTGCCAGGTCAGGGCTGCCACCGGGTCCACGCTGCCGGTGCCGACGACGTTGGAGGGCGCGCGTGCGCCGCCCAGCGCGGTGGCGGTGATGCGATGGATGACCTGCGTGGCGTTGAGGTCGGGGTACTTGCTGCGGACCAGCGCCGCGACGCCGGCGACGTAGCCGGCCGCATAGCTGGTGCCGCTCAGCGCGACCTGCTGCTGGTGTTCGTCGGGCAGTCCGTTGGCCAGGCCGCCGCCGTCGGCGTTGCCGACCGACACGATGCGTTCCCCGGGCGCCGCGATCCCCACCCACGGCCCCGCCATGGTGAATTTCGACGGCTGGCCATCCGGCGTCAGGGAGGCCACCGACAGCACGTAGGGCTGCCACACCGACGGGATGGAGACCGAGGTGACGCCCGCCCAGTTGCGCGGGTCGTCCGGGCGGCTCAGGTCGGTGAGCGGGTTGGACTCGCAGGAGGTTCCGCCGCCCACCGATCCGGTCGCTCCGGTGTTGCCCGCGGCGGCCACGATCACCGCGTCCTTGTCCACCGCCGCGTAACGGATCGCGGCGCCGAGCGCGGCCTGATCGACCGGCCGGTCGGCGGGCAGGCAGGTGAGCGTGGAGATGTCGATCACCCGGGCGCCGAGGTCGGCCGCACGCACGATCGCGCGGCCCAGCGTGGTGACGTCCAGCGCCGCCCGCGCCATCAGCGGGTCTCCCCCGGGCGTCCGCGGCGAGAACTTGGCCGACGTCGTCCTGATCGAGACCACCCGCGCCGCGGGCGCCACGCCGGCGAAGCCGTCGTCAGCCGGTTGGCCGGCGATGAGCCCGGCCACCAGGGTGCCGTGGCCGTCGCAGTCGGTCAGCCCGTCGGTCGCCTCGACGAAGTCACCGCCCGGGTCGACGTTGGGCAGGCGCGGACCCGGCCGCACCCCGGTGTCGAGCACCGCCACCAGCTGGCCCTCTCCGCGCGAGAATTGCCATGCGCCGGGCAGATTCAGCGTGGCCTGGCTGGGTGTGGCGGCCGCGGGGTCACTGCCGGGGATCACCCCGGAGACGGTGCACGGACCGCGCTGCTCCATCGGCTGCACGGCGCCCGGGGCCCCGCTGGGCGGCGGGACACCCGGATCGACCTTCGGCGCTTCGATGGCCATCGCCGACGGACACGTCCACAGCACGGCCGCCAAAGCCGCGGCGAGACAAGCCGATCCGGATCGGATCATCGATTGAGTATCCAGGTGAAGATGCCGACCAGGAATGCCATGGCGGGGATGAGCGACGCGTCGAGCCCGGCCGCGACGAAGCCCACCAGCCGTCGCACCGGGAGCGAATAGCTCTCCGGCTCGGCGATCTGCGGGTTGAGCGCCACCACCACCCACACCAGGGTCAGCGCGACGAGCACCAGCGCGGCGCCCAGGGCGGCGGCGTAGCGTCCGGTCGCGGTGTAGAGCACCAGCAGCGCACCGGCGGTCAGGTACGGCTGGGCCAGCAGCCACGCCTTGCACGCCGCCGAATCCCACACCCGCGCGCGCAGCACGGACGTCGCCGCGGTGGCGCCCACCACGTACCAGCCCACCCCGCTGCACGCCTCGGGGCGCAGGGTGATCGCCACGGAGCCCAGGACGCTGAGAACCACTGCGGCGGCGATGAATCCGTTCTGGTGGGCGTCGCCGGTCCGCACGCGCCGCGGCAGGTCCTCGAGCACCCGCAGCGACGGCGCCGACGGCGTGGGGTCACCGGGCGCCGGGATGACCGGCAACGGGAAACGCGCCCAGAGCGCGGAGAGCTGCGCCGCCTCGATGGTGACCAGCAGCGCCGCGACGATCAGGCCGCAGCCGATGGCGAGTGGCCGCAGGTGCCACAGCACCTCGGCGCCCGCCGCCAGCAACACCCCGGCCCCCACCACCGCGGTCGCGGTGAAGAACCCGACGATGCGCTCACGCTCGGCGCTGGGCACCATGAGCGCGATGAGCGACCACGCGGTGACCCCCGCAGCGGCGAGCATGATCTGCGCCGGCCCGAACCGTCCGGGCACGGCCAACGAAAGGGCGGCGCCGATGGGCACCAGCGCGGCGATCGAGCACGCCGTCGCGGTGCGCGGCGAGCGGGCCGCGACGAGCAGGCCGGCGATCGCGGTCAGGGCCGCGATCGCGCTGACGGCGACCAGCCCGGCCAGCGCGCCGGTGGTGACGCGGTAGGTGACCGAGAGCCCGGTGGCCAGGAACGCGACCGCGATCACCGCGGCCAGCGCCCCGCGCTGGATATGCGCTGCGCCCCAGGGCTTCAGCCGCGAGGTCGAGAAGATCATGGCCGCATCGGCGATGTCCTCGACGATCCCGGGGGCCGCCTGGCCGACCGGCACCGGCTGCAGCGCCAACAGGTCACCGTCCACAACCCCGACCGTGTCCAGGCTGGCGTCCAGGCTGAACGGCGCGCCGCCGATGGGCGCGAGGCTCAGTTGGGTCGCGTCACCGAGGTCGGCGGCGCCCCGGGCCGTGTCGTCGGATTCGCCGTTCGACGCCGAAGGAACCACCAGACGCTGGACCGCGGGCAGGATCTCACGCAGCGGCAGCTCGGCGGGCAACGCCATTTCCGTCAGCCTGCTTTCCGCGAGGATTGCCACGCGGACGATCGGCATGACGGCGCCGGACGTCACCGGACCCTCGAAGGACGCTGGGGCCATACCTGAAACATCGTTGCTCTCTTTTCCGTTGGGGTTACGCGTGTTGCGCGGTGAAATCTCGGGCCAAGCGGTGGCCGGAGAACCATTCGGACTCCGGCAGTAAAGCGGTCAGCTGTTCGATCGCCAGGGCGATCGCGAACGGTGTGCCGGGGGCGAAGGTCGACACCCATTCGCCGTCGAAGGCGCGCGACGGGCTCACCAGCACGCGGCCCGCGGCGGCGTCGACGATGCTCATCCCCACCTCGGTGATGGCGTGCCTGCCGTCGCGGCGGCAGCCGGCGACGATCTCGACGTAGCTGCGCGGGCCGTTGAACACCGACTCCACCACCGACCGGGCCGACTGCGGGATGCCCAGGTAATCAACGACTTCGGCCAGCGAGGCGCCCGAGCGCAGCCGCTCGTCGGCCCGCGCCCCGACGCGGGTCGGCATGCTGAACTCGTCGAATCGGGCCGGCGGTTGTTGTGCCAGCCCGACGCTCAGCACCGGAACCAGCGCGCGCGGGTCGTCGATGTCCATGGCGGTGAACGTGATCAGCTGCGCGCTGCGCAGCGCGACGACGGTCTTGACGCTGGTCGCGGGACGCTGAGCCACGATGCCGCGCAGCAATTCGCCGGTGCCGGTGTCCTTGGCGGGCCCCACGTAGCGCAGGTCGAGCCACCGCTCCGGGAAGCACACCACCCTGATCCAGTCGGCCACCGTCGGATTGATGGTGCCGCCCTCCGATACCAGACCCATCCGGGTCAGCTCGGCTCGCTGACGGTCGAGGAACGCCTGGTTCATAGCGGAAACCATTGGGGCGGGTAGCTTCCCGTGGGTGCTGGCGATCACCTCGCCCTACACCGATGCCACGCAACGCCAGGCGTTCCTCGACCGTCAGCTCGACGGCGTTGGGCTCAGCACTCATCTGACAGGAACTAACCGCCCCACTTGGCGGCTTCGGCCTGGTCCCGGGCGAGCATGGACGTGGTGTTGGCCTCGTGGGTGCTGGCCATCGACTGGTAGGCCCGCACGAGGCTTTCCATCGCCTGGTTCCACTGGGCCTGCCAGGCCTGGTAGGTCATACCGGTGTCGCCCTGCCAGGCGTTGGACAGCGTGGCCTGCTCGCTGGCGATGTCCGAACCCAGCCCCTGCAGCGTGCCGGCGTAGCCGGCCATGTCGGCGGCGTGGCTCAACATCGCCGGGTAGTTGTACATGATTTGGGACATGAGAAGTCCTTTCGCGGTTGTTGGCGGCTGAAGCTCGATCAGAAGGCGTTGTAGCCGGACGCCGCGGCGGCGTCGGCGGCGACGTAGGTTCCCGCGGCGTCGCCGAGGTTGGCCTGGGCGATGTCGAGCAGGGTGTTGACCCGCGCGGCGGCCTCGACGAAGCGGGCGTGCGCGGCCTGGAACGCGGCCGAGGACTCGCCCTGGTGGAACGCCTGTGCCGACATGGCCTCCTGCTCGGCCTGACTGATGGTGCTGCGCATCAACGCCGCCTTGGCACTGAAGGCCGACTGCGCGGCCACCAACTGCGGGATGTGGGCGTCCAACATACTCATGGTGCTTCCTTTCTCTGCGGTCTCATGGGGTTTCGGTGACTGACGAGCATCGGGCTGACTGCCTTATCCCCCTTCCCTGGGCTCGGTCGGGCGCGCCGGGTCGTGGTCCCAGGTGCCGGGCATCATCGGCATCTTTGGGCCGCTGCCGAATTCGCCGTCGGTGAGCTTGGTCAAACCGGCCGCCCGGAAGGTGTTCGCCTTCCGCGCGGTGCCGGCGAAGCCCAGCGTCCCGGCCCCGGCACCGGATGCCACCGCCGCGGCCAGTCGCTCATCGTCGTCGTCGTAGTCCGGGGGCACGCCGATGTCGGAATCCATGTCCGCGAACTCGTCGGCGTGGTCCCGCAGCGTGGCCCGGCGGCGCCGCCGCGCGCGCGCCTCCGCCCGGCTGGCCGCGGCCGCGCCGGCCGCCGGGATGGTCGCCGCCGGCGCTTTGGCGCCACCACGGCCACCCACCGTCGGTCCCACGCCGGTCTCCGGGTCACCGCCGTAGGCGACCAGGTAGGCCAGGGTGCTCGGCGCCGGCGCGGGCGCCGGGGCGGGAGCGGTACCGGTACCCGCCGCGACCGAAGTGGCCGGCGCCCCAGCGGGAGTCGCCACCGTCGGGGCCAGCGCGACCGCCGGCAGCAGTGACGCCGGCTTGGTCGAGGCGACCAGCGGCGCCGCGGCGGCTCCCGCCGCCACCGGGGCGATCTCGGCGGGCGCGGTGAGCAGGGAACTCAGGCCGATGCCGAGCAGCAGCGGGATGAGGAAGGGCGCGGTCAGGATCGCGCCCCAGGTCGGCCAGCCGACGGCGTTGAAGAACACCTGGTAGGCGACGAAGAACAGCAGCGGGCCGTTGGCGGCCAGCAACGCCGGGAGGTTCGAGAAGATGTTCTGCAACAGCTGCTGAATGTTCTGGAAGAAGTCCTGCAGGAACTTGGCCAGCTGCTGGAAGAAGTCGGAGATCGCGTTCGCGGGGTTGGAGGTGTTCTGCGCGGCGTTGACCGCGGCGTCGTTCGACTCCCCGCCCGGCCGCACGATGGCCGGCGCCGGGGTGCTGCGCGGCGCGGACGCGAGCGCTGCGCCCGAGGTGGCCTGATAGGCGCCCATGACGGTCGCGGCCTGGACCCACATCCGCGCGTAGTCGGCCTCGTTCAACGCGATCGGAATCGTGTTGATGCCAAAAAAGTTCGTCGCCACCAACACCCCGTGGACGGTGTGATTGGCGGCGAGCTCGCCCAGTGTCGGCATGGCCGTCAGGGCGGCGGTGTACGCCGCGGCCGCGATCTCGTGCTGCGCGGCCACGCCCGCGCTGTCGGCGCTGGCCTGCTGCAGCCACGCCAGGTACGGGGCGTGCGCGGCCGCGTACTGCTCGGCCGTCGGCCCCTCCCAGGACCCCGCCTGGGCCTGGCCCACCACCCCGGTGAGTTCGGCTGCCGCCGTTGCGTATTCGGTGCTCAGCGCGGTCAACGCGCTGGCGGCCGCCAACAGCGGCCCCGGCCCGGGACCGGCGCTCAGCAGCGTCGAATGCACCTCGGGTGGCGAAGCCATCCAAAGGGGCGCAACGGGGGACGTCATTGTCGGGCGCCCTTAGAACCCGTACGTCGCCGCGGCCGATGCGTCCCCGGCGAGATAGCTGACGCCGGCCTCGCCGACGCCCACGCCGGCGCGGCCGAGCTCTTCCACGCCCTGGGCGGCGACGGCGGCGTGCTCTTGACCCTGTGCGCTGAAGCCGAGCGCGGTCTGCAGCGACACCGGATCCACCGCGGGCGGCACCACCGCGGTGATGGCCGGCGCGCCGGCCGCGTGCGCGGCCGCCAGCCGCGCCGTCAGCGCCTCCACCGCGGCGCTGGTCGCGGCCAGGCCCTCGGGAACCACTCGCAACGTCATGACTCTCCCCTTTCACCAAACATCGCGGCCTCACCCACCAGCGGGTTGACCAACTGCACGTACGTCGGAATGTCGCTGTCGCCCAACAAGATCGCCCGCCCCGCGGGCAGCCGGCCGAAGCGCTGGCCCCGGATCTTGCCGCTGTCCTGCGGGTTGCCCGCCAGCATCAGCGTGGTCGCCTGCAAGTCGTTGAACCGGCGCAGCAGCGGGTTGGTCATCAGGGCGTGCCCGGATCCGGTCGCCCGCGCCGTGACGATCACCCGCAGCCCCAGATCGGCCGCCTGCGAAAGGATTCCGATCAACGGCGTCCATGGCCGCTGCCCGACGTACGGGCCGCTCATCGCCGGCGCGTCCGGTATCTGGTCGACGTCGTCGATGATCAGGTAGTGGGTGTGGCCGGCGTATGCCCACCGGGCCAGCTCCCCGGGCGACAACCCGGCCGGGGGACGCCGCGATTCGATGATGTTCGCCAGCCCCAACATCGCCGGGATGATGCGGTCGACGTTGGCGGTGTACTCGTTGTCGGCGAACAACGGCTCGTCGACAAGGTGCAGCCGGCGATCCAGCACCGTGAAGGCCACCTGATCGGGCGTGGAGTGCTCGCGGATGGTGCGAATGATGTGGCGCAGCAACGTGGTCTTGCCGGATTTGCTGTCGCCGAACACCATCAGCAGCGGCTCGTCGGCGAAGTTGACGACGACGGGCGCCAGGTCCTCCTCGCGCTGGCCGATGACCACCTGCTCCGTGCCGCGATAGAGTGCGCCGAGCGCCTCCGGCGCGAGGTTGGTCGGCAGCAGCCGCACCGGCGGCGCGGCCATGCCCGGGTAGCGGGCGTTGATCGCGGCCACCTGGTCGAGCTCGGGGTTGGCGAACAGGAAGTGCTCGGCGGCCATCGTCAACCCGCGGCCCGGTTGGTCGTGCGGCACGGACTCCGCGGGGCGACGCAGCGCGCCGACGAGCCGCACGTTGCTGTCCCGCGGGTCGTGCAGCTTGAGCTCGAGCCGCAGGCCGAGGCCGTCGCGCATG
>NZ_LZJJ01000247.1:0-9132 GCF_001667625.1 Mycobacterium sp. E1715 | reverse complement strand
GTTCGCCCGCAGCATGTCCCAGTCGTGATAGTGATCCTGCTGGCATTCGTCGCAGCACACCACCAGCCCGCGAATGCCCTTGTGCGCCAACAGGGCCTCATAAACCGCCAGGTCGGCCAGGTCCGCCTCGACCGCCATCCGCTCTTGGGCGTCCAGCGGTTGCCCCGGCTCTACGGCTTCCAGCGCAGCCGACGGATCGCAGGGGTCGTCGGCGAAAGGATCGGGTGGCAAACCCGGTGGGAGGTGATCGCGCACGCACACTAGCCTACGCAGCCCGGCCGGGATAACGCCAGCAGGGAAGCCGCCCGTCGTTTCCGCACCGTTTGCCGCCCGCGGCGCGCCCCGGCCAGCGGCTCGAGGGGCGCGCGTGCCGATAGGATGGTGTTCTCACGCCGCATCGTATGGAGGGCCCCGCCGATGACCCGTGGCATGTCCCACCTGGAAGACAGCTCCGACCTCGTCGGCAGCCCCTACGTGCGCGTTGGCGGGCTGGTCGACGACGCGGTGCCCACCGGGGGTGACAACCCGCACAAGGTCGCGATGCTGGGGCTCACCTTCGACGACGTCTTGCTGCTGCCGGCCGCATCCGATGTGGTTCCCGCCACGGCGGACACGTCCAGCCAGCTCACCAAGAAGATCAGGCTCAAGGTTCCGCTGGTCAGCTCGGCCATGGACACGGTCACCGAGTCGCGGATGGCCATCGCGATGGCCCGGGCGGGCGGCATGGGCGTGCTGCACCGCAACCTGCCCGTCGCCGAGCAGGCCGGCCAGGTCGAGATGGTCAAACGATCGGAGGCCGGCATGGTCACCGACCCGGTCACCTGCCGCCCGGACAACACCTTGGCGCAGGTCGACGCGCTGTGCGCCCGGTTCCGGATCTCGGGTCTGCCGGTGGTCGATGACACCGGGGCGCTGGTCGGCATCATCACCAACCGCGACATGCGGTTCGAGGTCGACCAGACCCGCAAGGTCGCCGAGGTGATGACCAAGGCACCGCTGATCACCGCCCAGGAGGGGGTGAGCGCGGACGCCGCGCTGGGCCTGTTGCGCCGCAACAAGATCGAGAAGCTGCCCGTCGTCGACGGCCACGGCCGGCTCACCGGCCTGATCACCGTCAAGGACTTCGTCAAGACCGAGCAGCACCCGCTGGCCACCAAGGACAGCGACGGCCGGCTGCTGGTCGGCGCCGCCGTCGGCGTCGGCGGCGACGCCTGGGTCCGCGCGATGATGCTGGTCGACGCCGGGGCCGACGTCCTGATCGTGGACACCGCCCACGCGCACAACCGGCTGGTGCTCGACATGGTCGGCAAGCTCAAGGCGGAGGTGGGCGAGAAGGTCGAGGTGATCGGCGGGAACGTCGCCACCCGGTCCGCGGCCCTGGCGCTGGTCGACGCGGGCGCCGACGCGGTCAAGGTCGGCGTCGGGCCGGGCTCGATCTGCACCACCCGGGTGGTGGCCGGGGTCGGCGCGCCACAAATCACGGCGATCCTGGAGGCGGTCGCGGCCTGCGGGCCCGCGGGCGTGCCGGTGATCGCCGACGGCGGGCTGCAGTACTCCGGCGACATCGCCAAGGCCCTGGCGGCCGGCGCCTCGACGGCGATGCTGGGCTCGCTGCTGGCCGGCACGGCCGAAGCGCCCGGCGAGCTGATCTTCGTCAACGGCAAGCAGTTCAAGAGCTACCGCGGCATGGGGTCGCTGGGCGCCATGCAGGGCCGCGGCGGGGGGAAGTCGTACTCCAAGGACCGCTACTTCGCCGACGACGCGTTGAGCGAGGACAAGCTGGTGCCTGAGGGAATCGAGGGCCGGGTGCCGTTCCGCGGACCGCTGTCCTCGGTGATCCACCAGCTCACCGGCGGCCTGCGCGCCGCGATGGGCTACACCGGCTCGCCCACCATCGAGGCGCTGCAACAGGCGCAGTTCGTCCGGATCACCTCCGCCGGGCTGCGCGAAAGCCATCCGCACGACGTCGCCATGACCGTCGAAGCGCCCAACTACTTCGCGCGCTGAGCCCGGCATGGTCGAAATCGGGATGGGCCGCAACGCCCGTCGCACCTATGAACTGAGCGAAGTCAGCATCGTGCCCTCGCGGCGCACCCGGTCCTCCCAGGACGTGTCCACGGCCTGGCAGCTGGACGCCTACCGCTTCGAGATCCCGGTGGTGGCCCACCCGACCGACGCGCTGGTGTCGCCGGAGTTCGCCATCGAGCTCGGCCGCCTCGGCGGGCTGGGCGTGCTCAACGGTGAGGGCCTGATCGGCCGGCACGCCGACGTGCAGGGCAAGATCGCCCAGCTCGTCGAGGCCGCCACCAAGGAACCCGAACCGTCGGCGTCGATCCGGCTGCTGCAGGAACTGCACGCCGCGCCGCTGAATCCCGACCTGCTGGGAGCCGCGGTCGCGCGCATCCGGGAGGCCGGGGTGACCACGGCGGTGCGGGTCAGCCCGCAGAACGCCCAGGCGCTGACCCCGGTGCTGCTGCAGGCCGGCATCGACCTGCTGGTCATCCAGGGCACGATCGTCTCCGCGGAAAGAGTGGCCAGCGACGGCGAGCCGCTGAACCTCAAGACCTTCATCTCCGAGCTCGACATCCCGGTGGTGGCCGGCGGGGTGCTCGACCACCGCACCGCGCTGCACCTGATGCGCACCGGGGCCGCCGGGGTGATCGTCGGCTACGGCTCCACCCGCGGCGTCACCACCAGCGACGAGGTGTTGGGCATCAGCGTGCCGATGGCCACCGCGATCGCCGACGCCGCCGCGGCGCGGCGCGAATACCTCGACGAGACCGGCGGCCGCTACGTGCACGTGCTGGCCGACGGCGACATCCACACCTCCGGCGAGCTGGCCAAGGCGATCGCCTGCGGGGCGGACGCGGTGGTGCTCGGCACGCCGCTCGCCGAGGCCGCCGAGGCGCTGGGCGAGGGCTGGTTCTGGCCGGCCGCGGCGGCGCACCCGTCGTTGCCGCGCGGGGCGTTGCTGCAGATCGCCCTGGGCGAGCGGCCGCCGCTGGAACGGGTGCTCAACGGGCCGTCCGACGACCCGTTCGGTTCGCTGAACCTGGTCGGTGGTCTGCGCCGATCGATGGCCAAGGCCGGCTACTGCGACCTCAAGGAGTTCCAGAAGGTCGGGCTGACCACCGGAAGCTGATCGCCGCGGCGTCGCCGCGAGTATGAAGCTAGCCGCACGTTCGGCGCCGAGTGTGCACCTAGCCGCACACTGGCGCGACGGGGTTCGGGGCAGCTGGTTTATTACCGGCCGGTAAGGCCATACTGGTGCGATGAGGCCGGATTACGACGTTCTGATCATCGGTTCGGGGTTCGGGGGCAGCGTCAGCGCGCTGCGGCTGACCGAAAAGGGCTACCGGGTAGGCGTATTGGAGGCCGGGCGCCGCTTCGCCGACGAGGATTTCGCCGAGACGTCGTGGGACCTGCGCAAGTTCCTCTGGGCCCCCCGGCTGGGTTGCTACGGCATTCAGCGGATCCATCCCCTGAAGAACGTGCTGATCCTGGCCGGCGCCGGGGTGGGCGGCGGCTCCCTGAACTATGCCAACACGCTGTACGTGCCGCCGGAGCCGTTCTTCAAAGACCGGCAGTGGTCTCACATCACCGACTGGCGCGACGAGCTGATGCCGCACTACGAGCAGGCCAAGCGGATGCTCGGGGTGGTGACGAACCCGACCTTCACCGACGCCGACCGCGTCCTGAAGGAGGTCGCCGACGAGATGGGCTGCGGTGACACCTTCGTGCCCACCCCGGTGGGCGTGTTCTTCGGGCCCGAGGGCACCAAGACGCCCGGCAAGACCGTGCCGGACCCGTATTTCGGCGGCGCGGGACCGGAGCGCACCGGCTGCCTGGAGTGCGGGTGCTGCATGACGGGCTGTCGTTACGGCGCCAAGAACACGCTGTTGAAGAACTACCTCGGCCTCGCCGAATCGGCTGGGGCGCAGGTCATTCCGATGACAACCGTGAAGGGTTTCCAGCAGCGGTCCGACGGGCTGTGGGAGGTCCGCACCGTGCGCACCGGAAGCTGGCTGCGCCGGGACCGGCGCACCTTCACCGCGACGCACCTGATCCTGGCCGCGGGTACCTGGGGAACCCAGCATCTGCTGTTCAAGATGCGCGACCGGGGCAAGTTGCCGCGGCTGTCCGAGCGCCTCGGCGTGCTGACCCGCACCAACTCCGAGTCGATCGTCGGCGCCGGCAAGCTCGAGGTCGACCCGAACCTGGACCTGACGCACGGCGTGGCCATCACGTCATCGATCCACCCGACGTCGGACACCCACGTCGAACCGTGCCGTTACGGCAAGGGATCCAACGCGATGGGCCTGCTGCAGACGCTGATGACCGACGGCACCGGCCCGGAGGGCACCGACGTGCCGCGCTGGAAGCAGCTGCTGGACCAGGCGCGTGAGGATCCGCGCCGCATGATGCGGATGCTCAACGTCCACCAGTGGAGCGAACGCACCCTGATCGCCCTGGTGATGCAGCACCTGGACAACTCGATCACCACCTACACCAAGCGCGGCAAGCTGGGCATCCGCTGGTACACCAGCAAGCAGGGGCACGGGGACCCGAACCCGGCCTGGAACCCCGTCGGCAACAGGGTCACCCGGCGCATCGCCGAAAAGGTCGACGGCGTGGCCGGCGGCACCTGGGGCGAGCTGTTCAACATCCCGCTGACCGCGCACTTCCTCGGGGGCGCGGCGATCGGCGACAGCCCCGAACACGGGGTCATCGACCCCTACCACCGGGTTTACGGCTACCCGACGTTGTTCGTGGTCGACGGCGCCGCGATCTCGGCGAACCTGGGTGTCAACCCGTCGCTGTCCATCACCGCGCAGGCCGAGCGGGCCGCCTCCTTGTGGCCGAACAAGGGCGAGAGCGATCAGCGCCCGCCGCAGGGTGACGACTACCGCCGGCTGGACCCGATCGCCCCGGAGCACCCGGTGGTGCCGGCCACCGCGCCGGGCGCGCTGCGCTGGTTGCCGATCACCCCGGTGACCTCGGCCGGCTAGCTGGCGATCGCCTCGAGCGGGGCGCCACTGACCACCCGGCTGCGTTCCCGGTGGATGTTGAAGGGCACGTCGCCCATCAGCGTGACCCGGTGCATCAGCCGCGGCTGGTCGTCGTAGTCGTCGACCGCCCGGTGCTGGGTGGCCCGGTTGTCCCAGATGGCAACGTCGCCCGGCGCCCAGTTCCAGCGAATGGTGTTCTCCGGCTTGGTGATTCGTCGTTGCAGCATTTCGAAGAGCACGCTTGATTCGTAGCTGTCCAGGCCAACGAACCCGCGCACGAAGTCTCCCAGCAGCAGCGTGCGCTCGCCGGTCTCCGGGTGCACCCGCACCACCGGGTGCTCGGTCCGGAAGTCCGGCTTTTCGAAGGCCTGCCGGAACGCGCGCTGCGCGTCGGTCAACGCCTCGGGGGCGATGTAGTCGTAGCGGTTGGTGTGCAGCGCCCACAGGTCGTCGACGAGCCACGTGAGCGGCTCGGGCAGGTCGTCATACGCGGCCGCGGTGTTGGTCCACAGCGTCGATCCGCCGTACCGGGGCAGGGTGACGGCGCGCAGGATCGAGGCCGCGGGGTAGTTCGCGACGAACGTGACGTCGGTGTGCCAGCGGTTCGCCTTGCCGTACTCGGAGTTGATCGGGGTGATGACCGGCGCGTTCTTGGCGGCGAGCAGCTCGGCGGCCGGGTGGCCGACGGGCGTGCCCAGCAGGTCGGCGAACGCCAGTTGCTGCGCGTCATCGAGGTGGTGCTGGTGGCGGAAGAAGATCACCTTGTGGGTCAACAGCGCCTGGTGGATCTTGTCGACCGCGGCCGGGTCGAGGTCGCCCCCGAGGCGCACCCCGTCGACCCGCGCGCCGATGCGGCTTCCCAGCTTGGTGACGGTTATCTGGCCAATCATTTTCATCAGTCCTCGCGTGAAAGGTGTGTAGTCAACTGACTACATCCGGTAGTGTAGACACATGACTACAGTGCCCGCAAGGGGCCGCGGAAAAGTGCCCACCGGGCGCGAGGAGGTCGCGGCGGCGATCCTGGAGGCCGCCACCGACCTGTTCGCCGAGCGGGGCCCGGCGGCGACGTCGATCCGCGACATCGCCGCGCGATCCAACGTCAACCACGGGCTGGTGTTCCGTCATTTCGGTACCAAGGACAAGCTCGTGGGCGCCGTGCTCGATCACCTGGGTGCCGACCTGAGTGCCCTGCTGAGCGCCGAGCCGGCCGCCGACGTGCTGGACCGGGCCCTGGACAGGCAGATGCGCGTGATGGCCCGGACCGTGCTCGACGGATATCCGGCGGGACAGCTGCAGACGCGTTTTCCCACCGTCGCCACCTTCCTCGACTGGGTCCTGCCGCTGCACGACAACGAGACCCAGGCGCGGCTCGCCGTGGCGAACGCGCTGGCGCTGCAGTTCGGGTGGCGGCTGTTCGCGCCGATCCTGCGCTCGGCCACCGGGCTCGACGAGCTGACGGACGACGAAATACGCGAGGCCGTGCGGGCCGAGGTGGCCCGGATCCTCAACCCGGGCTAACCCTTACTTGTTGCGGGTCAGCGCCCGGCGGTGCAGCGGCTCGCGGCCCGGGGGCTGCTGCGGGGGCGCCAGCAGAGGCTTGCGCGGCCGCACCGCGATGGTTTTGGGCGTATCGGTGCTCAGGGTGACCTCTTCACCCGCATGCCGGATGGTGAGCTGGCCGCCCGGCCCGTCGCGCACCGTGTAGGTGACGTCGGAATGGTTGACGTCGACCGTGACGCGAAAATCGCGCCACCGCAGCCGGAACCGCAACCGCGAAATGCCGTCGGGCAGTGCGGGATCCAGCGACAGGATGCCCTCGTCGTCGCGCAGCCCGCCGAAGCCGCCGACCAGCGCCGTCCATGCGCCGGCCAGCGAGGCCATGTGCAGGCCGTCGCGGGTGTTGTGGTGCAGATCGCGCAGGTCGATCAGCCCGGCCTCGTAGGCGTAGTCGTGCGCCAATTCCAGGTGGCCGACCTCGGCGCACATCACCGCCTGGGTGCAGGCCGACAGCGACGAGTCGCGCACCATGCGCCGCTCGTAGTAGTCGACGTTGCGGGCCTTCTGTTCGGGGGTGAACGCGTGGCTGTGCCACTGCATCGCCAGCACCAGGTCGGCCTGCTTGATCACCTGCGCGGGGTAGAGCCGCACGTACGGGTCATGCAGCAGCAACGGATAGGAGTGGTTCTCCTGGAAATCCCACTCCGCCAGGGTGGTGAACCCCTCGCACTGCTGATGCACCCCCAGGCCGGCGTCGTAGGGGATGTTGGCGGCGTCGGCCGCGTCGCGCCAGGACGCCGTCTCCTCGGTGGTGACCCCCAGGTCCTCCGCCGCCTCGGGATGGCGGTTGCAGGCCTCGGCCGCGGTGCGCAGATTGTGCGCGGCCATCAGGTTGGTGAAGACGTTGTCCCGCACGATCGCGGTGTACTCGTCGGGGCCGGTGACGCCGTCGAGGTGCCAGACGCCGTGCCGATCGTGGTGACCGAGCGACACCCACAGCCGCGCCGTTTCGACGAGAACCTTGAGACCGCAATGCTTTTCGAGCTCATCGTCGCCGGTGACGATGCGGTAGCGCTCGAAGGCCATGGCGATGTCGGCGTTGATGTGCCAGGCCGCGGTGCCGGCCGGCCAGTACGCCGAGCATTCCTGCCCGCGGATGGTGCGCCAGGGGAAGCTGGCGCCCTCGAGGCCGAGTTCGGCCGCCCGCTCCTTGGCGAGATCCAGCGTCGACGCCCGCCACCGCAGCGCGTCGGCGACCGCATGCGGGGCGGTGTAGGTGAGCACCGGCAGCACGTAACCCTCGGTGTCCCAGAAGGCGTGGCCGTCGTAACCGGTTCCGGTGAGCCCCTTGGCCGCGATCGCACGGCGCTCGGCGCGCGCGCTGGCCTGCAGCAGGTGAAACAGCCCGAACCGCACCGCCTGCTGGGATTCGGGGTCGCCCTCGACCTCGACGTCGGCGCAGTCCCAGAAGTCGTCCAGGTAGGCGCGCTGCGCTTCCAGCAGTCCCTGCCATCCGCTGTAGCGGGCGCTGTGGATGGCGGCGGCGGCCTGGTCGCGCAGCGCCGGGCGGGAGCGCATGCTCGACCAGCCGTACGCCAGATACTTGACGATGCGCAGCTTCTGCCCGGCCCGCAGCCCGCAGATCACGGTGGTCCGCGCCAGATCTTCGCGGGCGTCGGTGCTGAACTCGACGCGCCCGGGAACGTCGATCTCGTGGTCCATCGCGGCCGCCATCATCAGCGCGCTGCTGCGGGTGCGGTGCATGAGAAGCGCCCCGGTGTCGGTGTTTTCGTGGTCGACGGCCACCAGTGGGTTCTCCAGGATGGCCGACACCCGCGGGTCGCCCGAGGTCTGCGGTTGGTCCTCGTTGGTGACGAGTTCGGATTGCACCGTCACGCGGACGAAGTCGCCGACCGCTTCCACGACGTATTCGATGGCGGCTACACCGCGCTGCACCAGCGAGACCAGCCGGGTGGACACCAGCCGGATCTCCTTGCCCGCGGGGGAGCGCCAGTGCGTGCGGCGGGTCATCGTCCCGGCGCGCATGTCGAGATCCCGTTCGTGGGAGAGCAATTCGCCGTAGCGGACGTCGAAGGGCTCGTCCTCGACCAGCAGGCGGATGATTTTGCCGTTGGTGACGTCGACGATCGTCTGGCCGGCCTCCGGGTAGCCGTAGCCGGCCTCGGCGTAGGGCAGCGGCCGGATCTCGTAGAAGGAGTTCAGGTAGGTGCCGGGCAGGCCGTAGGGCTCACCCTCGTCGAGGTTGCCGCGCAGCCCGATGTGGCCGTTGGACAAGGTGAACAACGACTCCGACTGGGCCAGGATGTTCAGGTCGAGCTGGGTTTCGCTGACGTGCCATGGATCAACGGGAAACGATTCGTCGGTGATCATGAGGGCAGCAGCTCGGCGAGGTCGGTGACCACCACGTCGGCGCCGTTGCGGCGCAGATCGTCGGCCTGGCCCACCCGGTCGACGCCGACGCGGCGGCGGTGTTCGAGGACGCCATCTCGGGCGTGCAGGCCGGCCACGCCGGCAACTTCGGCTACGTGGTCGGCGTCGACCGGGTGGGCCAGGCCGACGATCTGCGCCGCAACGGCGCCGACGTGGTGGTCACCGACCTCGCCGA
>NZ_LZJJ01000246.1:0-17722 GCF_001667625.1 Mycobacterium sp. E1715 | reverse complement strand
CGAAGGCCGCCGCGAATTCGCCGGCGCCCTCGCTGAAGTGGGCCCAGCCGTCGACGTGGGCGGGTATGACGACGCGGGCGCCCAGGATCTCGGCGGCGGCGGCCGCGCGCGCCGAGGTCAGCGTCAGCGGCCGGCCGCGCTCCTTGGCCGGCACGCTCGCCGCGCCCGCGAACAGCACCGCGACGTCGATGACGCCCACCCGGTCGGCCACGTCCTTGACCGCCGCCATCGAGGCGTTGTCGCCGCTGAGGTACACGGTGGGCAGGCCGGGCCCGGACAGCACGAAGCCGGTCACCTCGCAGTTGACGTGCCCGCTGGCGTCGCGCTGCCCGTCGGCCGGCCCGTGAACCGCCGGAACCGCTTGCACCGCAAGCGATCCGGACAGCTCGTAGGTCTGCCAGGGCGCGACCCCCACCGTGGGTGGTCCCAGCCGGGCGGCGCCACCGGGGTGGGTGAGCACCAGCGGCGCGGCCAGGGCCATGCGGCGACCGTCGTCGTCGAGGTTGTCGGGATGCTGGTCGTGGCTGATCAACACCGCATCCACCGGGCCGAGCGCGTCGGCGTTCACCGCCGGCCCGGCGAGCTTGGTCAGGTATGCGTGCACACCGGGCGGGTCGAACGTCGGGTCCATCACGATCCGCCGGCCGGCGATGTCGACCACCGTGGTCGGCCCGCCCAGCACACTGATCGCACGATCGCGCCGTTGCGCGTCGACCGCGGCGCTCATACGCCCCGCCCCTGGCCACGCCAAAACGGTTCGCGCAGAGCGGATTTCAGGATCTTCCCGCTCGCGTTGCGGGGCAGCGATTCCACGAAGTCCACCGTCCTCGGGCACTTGTAGCCAGCGAGGTGCTGACGGCAGAAGCCGATGACGTCTTGCGCGTCGGTCTCGCCGTCGGCCACGACGATCGCCTTCACCGATTCACCCCAGAAGTCGTCGGGGACACCGATCACCGCGGCGTCGGTGATCGCGGGGTGCTCGATGAGCACGCTTTCCACCTCGGGCCCGTACACGTTCTCGCCGCCGGTGATGATCATGTCCTTCAGGCGGTCTTCGATGTAGACGTAGCCGTCCGCGTCCAGGCGCCCCACGTCGCCGGTGCGCACCCAGTCCTCGTCGGTGATCGTCTCGGCGGTCGCCTCCGGCCGGTTCAGGTAGCCGGTCATGTTCTGGTTGCTCCGCACCCAGATCTCGCCCGCCTCGCCGGCGGCCACCGCGGCGCCCGTCTCGGGATCCACCACCCGAATCTCGGTGCCCAGCACCGCCTTTCCGGCCGCCAGCTGCAGGTGTGGGCGCGCGGAATCGCGGTGGTCGTCGTCGCTTAGCGCGGTGACCGCCCCGCACAGCTCCGTCTGGCCGTACACCTGCACGAAACGGGTGTCGGGCCAGGTCGACAGCGCCCGGTGCAGCAGCGGCAGCGGCATCGGCGCGGCCCCGTAGACGATGTAGCGCAGGCCGGCGATCGTGGCGTGCGCCGCCTCGCCGGCGTCGAGGAACCGGGCGATCACCGGCGGGACGAAGAAGGCGTGGGTGGCGCCGGCCCGCACGGCGCCCGTGAGGGCGGCGGCGTCGGGTTCGCGGGTCATGATGGTGGGCACACCGGCCCGAATCCCGAACAGCGCGTAGCCGATTCCGCCGACATGGAACAGCGGCATGGCGACGAGGTTCGCGTCCCCGTCGTCGAAGGGGAAGGCCGGCGCCAGGTTCGCCGCGTGGTTGACCAGCGCACGCTGGCTCAGCAACACGCCCTTCGGGCGCCCCGTGGTGCCCGAGCTGTAGATCACCAGCGCGGTTTCGCTCTCGTGCACGTCGATGTCGCGCTCCGTGGGAGACGCGGCCGCCAGCAGGGATTCGTACTCGTCACCCACCACGACGATGCGCTCCACCCCCGGCGCGCGTGCGGCGGCCGCCTCGGCCGCGGCCCGCAGCTCGGCGCCGACGAAGAGCAGCCGCGCCCCGCTGTCGTCGAGCACGTGCACGAGTTCGTCGCCCATCGCGCGCCAGTTGACGACGGTGGTCACGGCCCCGATCGACGCCGCGGCGAACAGCACCTCGAGGCAGGCGGGGTGGTTCTTGTCCAGGAACGCGACGCTCTGACCGCGCCGCACACCGGCGGCGCGCAGCGCGCCGGCCGCACGGCGGATTCGCGCGGCCCAGTCGGCCCAGGACCACTCCAATTCGCCGTAGCGGATCGCGACGGCGTCGGGCCGCTGCTGTGCGTGCCGATCGACGAATCCCGCCAGCGTCTCCGTGGTGTTCGCCGTGGTGTCGGCTGGTGGCATGAGGCCCCTCCGAGGTCGGTTTGCTCCATTCTGCGATAGCGATCATGCCAGGACGTGCGGGCGGCCTGCCCGGTCCGCTGGGAGGTTCCGCCTACCACTGGTCACCAACAAGTCCTGGCGCAACGGTCGCCGCGGTCGCACGATCGAGCCATGCCAGCAAGGACGCGTCTGCCACCACTGCCACCGGCCACGTTGAGCGCTGATCAACGGGAGCTCTATGACGACATGGCGGCGATGATCGAAGACCACTTCGGGGAACTCATTGCCCGCCGCGAGGACGGTGCCCTTATCGGCCCCTTCAACGGCTGGCTGCATTTCCCGAATTTCGGGAAGCCGGCCTGGGCCTTCAACAAGGCGCTATGGGAGCACAGCGTGCTGCCCGCCACGGTCCACCAGCTGGTGATCATGGTGACCGCCGCCAAGTTCGGTGCTCGCTACGAGATCTATGGCCACGAGTACTTCGCCCGACGCGCGGGGCTGCCCGACCGGACGATCGCGACCATCGCCGCCGGCGAGCGGCCCAGCGACCTCAGCAGTGACCAGGCGGTCGCCTACGACATGGCGGCGGCGCTGAACCGTGGCGGGGCGCTGGCCGAGACGACGTACCAGGCGGCGCGACGTACGTTCGGTGAGCAAGGCCTCGCCGAAATCGTTTTTCTTGTCGGCTGCTTCTCGATGGTGGCCGTCACCCTCAACGCGTTCGATGCGTCGGTTCCGGGACGCGAGGGGGACGGCGAATAGTACTGTACGCCTTGCTGATTCGCCTGAACCAGTTCGCATCCCTCATTCCATCGAGCGGATCATCATCCCGCCGTCGTCCACGGCCTGCGGGGTCGCGTTGTTGTTCTGCCGGAAGTCGATGAACGCCGACCGCTGGTTGGACGTGTTCAGCAGCTCGGTGAACGTGCCCAGGACGGGAATCGGGCCCTGCGGGGCCGGCACGTCGGCCGTGTAGTCGATGGACGCCTGCTGTTGAAAGTTCGCGCTCTGCAGCGGCCGGGTGTCCGGCGCGGTCAAAGTCTTCATGTCGCCCAGGCCGGAAGATGACGCGTACTCGCGCATGTCGGCCTGCAACACCGCACCGACATCCGTCGCGCCGGCGGGCTTGACCGCGACCCGCAGCTGCGCGCTGCCGTCGGCGTTGCTGAGCGCCACCCAATTCGGCCCGCGGTGCCCGAGCGTCCAGCCGGGCGCGGGGACGATCGAGACGCCGTCGGCAACATCGACCGGATCGGCCGAAACGAGCCGCACCGGCGCCGCATGGGTGGTGGGGAAGAGGACGACCGCCGCCGTCACGGCGGTGGCGACGGCCAGGCGGGCGGCTGCCCGCCGCGGGCGTATTGGCTGGGGGGTCGACATGTGTGGCTCCTGCTCAGGCTCTGGGCGAACGGGGGGATTCGCCCGCCGGTTCTAACGATCTCCCCGCAAGCGGGCCGGTGTCCAAGACCGCGGCACTATTTGGTGATAGCTCTCCTCTATCGAAACCGGCTTCGGCGGCGGACCGGTGTGTCAACATGTCTGCGGCCCAACCGACCTTCGACCGAGGGGACCAGACGTGGCGAACCCTGACCGTGCCCGCTCCCGCACCTTCGTCGTGACGGGCGCCGCGTCCGGAATCGGCCTGGCGACCGCGCGGCGCCTACTGGCCGAAGGGGGCACGGTGATCGGCGCCGACCTGACCGCCGCGCCCGACCTGGGGCCGGGGTTCACGTTCGTCACCGCCGACGTCACCGACGAGGCGGCGATCGCTGCGGTGCTCGCTGCCGTGCCCGACCGCCTGGACGGCGTGCTGCACGCCGCCGGGGTCGCCGGCGGCGGCCCGGTCCACCTGCTCGACAGGGCCGAGTGGGACCGGGTCATCGGGATCAACCTGACCGGCACGTTCCTGGTCGCCAAGGCGGCGCTGGCCCGGATGATCGAGCAACCCCGGGTCGACGGCGAACGGGGTTCGCTGGTGACCGTCGCCAGCGTCGAGGGCCTGGAAGGCACGGCGGGTGGCAGCTCGTACAACGCGGCGAAGGGCGGCGTCGTCCTGCTCACCAAGAACATCGCGCTCGACTACGGACCGAGCGGCATCCGTGCCAACGCCATCTGCCCCGGCTTCATCGAAACGCCGATGGCGCAAAGCGTGTTCGGCCTGCCGGGCATGGAGGGCCCGCTGCACTCCATCACCGAAGAACACGCCCTGCAACGGCTGGGGCAGCCGGAGGAGGTCGCGGCCATGGCGGCGTTCCTGATGTCGCCCGACGCCTCCTTCATCAGCGGCCAGGCAATCGCCGTCGACGGCGGCTACACCGCAGGCCGCGATCACGGTGTCGTGAAACTCTTCGGCTTTCCCGAATAGCGCTTTAAGATTCGCGCATGGTCACTCCCGACGAGGCGATCGAGGCGATCCGAGGCACCGGCGGTGCCCAGCCGGGTTGTCGCGCGCTGCACGCCAAAGGCACGCTCTACCGCGGCACGTTCACCGCGACCCCGGACGCGGTCATGCTTTCGCGCGCAAAGCATCTCGACGGCTCGACGGTCCCGGCGCTGATCCGATTCTCCAATGGCGCGGGCAATCCCAAGCAGCGCGACAATGTGCCGGGGATCCGCGGCATGGCGGTGAAGTTCACGCTGCCCGACGGCTCCACCACCGACGTGTCGACGCAGACCGCCCGGCTGTTCGTCTCGAGCACGCCCGACGGATTCGTCGATCTGCTCAAGGCGATGCGGCCCGGCCTGACCACGCCGCTGCGCATGGCCAAATACTTCCTCACCCATCCGCGGCTGCTCGGCGCGCTGCCGGTGGTGCGCGACGCCAACAAGATCCCGGCCAGCTACGCGACCACCGAATACCACGGCTTGCACGCATTCCGCTGGGTCGCCGCCGACGGCAGCGCCAGATTCGTTCGCTACCATCTGGTTCCGGCTGCCGCGCAGAACTACCTGTCCGCGTCGGCCGCCCACGGCGAGGGTGCGGACTTCCTCACCGACGAGCTGAATGCGCGCCTGGACAGCGGGCCGGTGCGGTTCGAATATCGCGTGCAGATCGCCGGTCCCGCCGACTCCACGGTCGACCCGTCCGCGGCATGGCAGAGCACTCAGATCGCGACCGTCGGCACCATCGAGATCACCGGCCTGGAGACCCAACGCGAGCACGGCGGCGACATCGTCGTGTTCGACCCGATGCGGGTGACCGACGGCATCGAACCCTCCGACGACCCGGTCCTGCACTTCCGGACGCTCGCGTATTCGGCGTCGGTCAAGCTGCGCACCGGCGTCGACCGCGGGGCCGAGGCGCCGCCCGCCTGACCGGGAAACCCCCGCCCGCACTCGCCCGCGGGCCGAAACCGGCGGCAGGCTAAGGTTTTTCTTCAGTGTCGCCTTCCCACATGCTCTTGATCTGTTTGGCCGGGCTCGGCGCGGGCGCCATCAACGCGCTCGTCGGGTCCGGCACCTTGATCACGTTCCCGACTTTGGTCGCCCTCGGCTTCCCGCCGGTCACCGCCACGATGTCGAACGCCATCGGCCTGGTCGCCGGCAGCATGTCGGGCACCTGGGGCTACCGCGCCGAGTTGCGCGGTCAATGGAATCGCCTGCGCTGGCAGCTGCCCGCCTCGTTGGCCGGCGCGGTGCTGGGCGCCTTCCTGTTGCTGCACCTGCCGGAGAAAGTCTTCGCCGAGGTGGTGCCGGTGCTGCTGGTGCTGGCTTTGGTGCTGGTGGTCGTGGGCCCACGGATCCAGGCGTGGACCGGCCGGCGCGCCGAGGTAGCCGGCCGCTCACCCGAACACATCACCCCCGGCCGCATGGCGGTCCTGGTGCTCGGCACGTTCGCCGTCGGCGTCTACGGCGGCTATTTCACCGCCGCCCAGGGCATCCTGCTGGTCGGGGTGATGGGCGCGCTGCTGCCGGAGTCGGTGCAGCGCATGAACGCCGCCAAGAACCTGCTCACGCTGGTGGTGAATGTGGTTGCCGCCGTGGCCTATACGTTGGTGGCGTTCGACCGGATCAGCTGGCCGGCCGCCGGGCTGATCGCGGCGGGCTCACTGGTCGGCGGACTGATCGGGGCGCGGTACGGGCGGCGGCTGTCGGGCAACGCGCTGCGGGCGACGATCGTGGTGGTCGGCCTGATCGGGCTGTACCGACTGGTCGCCGTGGCGTGACCGAGGCGCGGGCCGCATCGGCTGTGCGTTCACGGCTTTGAGTGTGCGCCCAGGGAGGGCCCGCCCGGCGTGTCGCCGCCCTGGGCGCACGCGCAAGTGAACAGAGGCGCGGCAACCGGTTCAGTCCAGCGTGGCGGCGGCCACCTCGTCGATGACGTCCCTCACCTCGCCGCGCTTGCGCCACGCCCGCCGCTGGCGCATCGCCCCGTTGCCCTGGGCTGCGACGCGGTCGAGTTCGCCCGTGACGCGGTCATATTCGCCGAGCGATTCCAGCGCCGGCCGGATGCGCCGCACGAGCGCGCCCAACTGTTCACCCGCCGGGACGGCTCCGCGGCCGTGGACCAGGTCGAGCGTGCGTCCGGCGAGGCCGTCGTGGGCGGCCTTCCAGTAGGCCGCGCGCAGGGCCGCCGGGGGAAGCCGCCCGGGCTGGTCGTCCTCGAGTGCCGTCATCACCGCGGCCCGGACCAGCGTCGCGAGCAACACCGTCTCGGCAACCGTCGCCGGCACGTCGGCGACCCGCACCTCGATCGTCGGGAAATTCTCCGACGGGCGCACGTCCCAATAGACCATCTTGCGGTCCAGGATGACCTCGCTGTCGATCAGCATCCGCACCGTGCGGTCGTAGTCGTCGGGGGAGGGGAAGAAGGGCGGGGGCCCGGCCACCGGCCAGCGTCGCCACAGTACGCTGCGCCAGCTGGCGTAGCCGCTGTCGGCGCTGCGGTAGATCGCCGAATTCGCCGACAGCGCAAGCAATGACGGCAGCCACGGCCGCAGCCAGTTACTGACGTGAATGGCGGCCGCACGGTCGGGAACCTGCACGTGCACATGGCAGCCGCAGATGCCTTGCTCGTGGGCGATCATCCCGTACTCGGCGCCGATACGCCGATAACGCGGGGTGTCGGTGACGGGAAACTCGTGGGGCGTGGCGGGCGGAAGCCCGGCCGCGAGCAGCCGCAGCCCCACCGACTCGGCCGCCTCGGCGGCCGTGCGCCGCAACCGGGACAATTCCTCGCCGAGTTCCGAGCTGGTCGCCACGACACTGGAGGTGGTCTCCACCTGGCAGCTGCTCAGTTCCAGCTGCAACTCGACGCCCCGGCGTTGGGCCGCGGCGGCCACATCGCCGTTTCGCGGAGCCGGTTCGCCCGTTCGCGGGTCGACGAGGAGAAATTCCTCTTCCGCTCCGAAGGTGGGAGGGTCGCTCATCCCGTCGGGGGCGGGCCGATCAGTGGCGGCGCTGCCCCGTCACCAACGGGCCGCGGACGCCAGCGCGGAGTCAGCGGTCGGGTAGATGGGCAGCAGCGCGGACAGGCCGCACGCGTCGACGATGCGGGCGACGATCGGCTCGCGGCTGACCAGGCGCAGCTCAACGCCGCGGTTCTTGCAGCGCTTCGCCTCGTCGGCCAGCACCGCGAAGGCGCAGCAGCCCATGAATTCGAGGCCCGTGACGTCAATGACCAAGGGCCCCGGCGCGGCGACGATGCCGGCGACCTCGCTGATCAGCTGGCGCCAGGTGTGCTCATTGCAGGCGTCGACCTCCCCGCCCGCGTAGATCAGCACCGCCGGTCCGCTGCGATCGGCTGTCGCGCGCAGCGTGCTGTTCGGATCGCCCAACTCATAGACCAGCTTGGTGCTCAGCATGAGGTGGGTAGTTGTCATAGGTTCTGCAATGACCGAGCTCATCGTGGCCTCCTGATCGACTCGCGTCTCACGACGCTGCGATGGATGCCCGTCCTGCCGTCTGAAGACAGACTCTTCGCGGAGTGCGAATCTCATTTCTATAACAAGACAGGTCGGTCTGTCTACATGTCCTGGCTAAGAGTATGTTGTGCGTTGTTATGACAACTTCCGATGTCGGAACGCCTCCCGCGTCGGCTCGTCAACGCATCTTGACCGCCGCATATGACCTGTTCAGCCGACGTGGAATCCGTGCTGTCGGCACGGAGGAGGTGATCGAGAGGGCCGGCGTCGCGAAGGCCACGCTGTACCGCCATTTCGCCACCAAAAACGACCTCGTGCTGGCCGTGCTGCAGCGGCGCGAGGAGGTGTGGACCCACGGCCTGATCGAGGAGCAGTCCCGCCAGCGCGCCGACACGCCCGAGGAGCAGTTGCTCGCGATCTTCGACGTCATGCACGACTGGATCCAGCTGCGCGACGGCTACGAGGGCTGCTCGTTCATCAACGTGCTGCTGGAGCTCGGTCCCGACTCCCCGGCCGGGCAGGCCTGCATCGTCCACATCGACCACGTCCGCGACATCGTGCGCCAGCGCGCCGTCGCGGCGGGGCTGATCGACGTCGAGGACTTCGCCTCGTCCTGGCACATCCTGATGAAGGGCGCCATCGTGTTGGCGGCCGTCGGCGACACCGACGCGGCTCTGCGCGCCCGCCGGATGGCGGTCGGTCTGATCGAAGAGCACCGGCCGGTGGTGCCCGGGGATCTCGGCGAGGCGGCCAGCTGAGGCGCTGGGGTCAGGCCGCGGTGTTCTCGGCCTTGCGGTAGTGCTCTTCCTCGAGTTCGGCGATGGCCCGCGAGGTGCGTTCCCGCAGCGCGAACGCGGCGATCAAGCCGCAGACGATCGCGATGACGAGTGCGATCCAGGAGAACCGCTCCAGCCAGCGCTCGGCGGCCATCCCGGCGAAGTACACCACCGCGGTGGTGCCGCCGGCCCAGCAGATGGCGCCCGAGACGTTGGCCGCCAGGAAGCGCGGGTAGTGCATCTTCAGCGCCCCGGCGAGTGGCCCGGCGAAAATCCGCAACAGGGCGATGAAGCGGCCGAAGAAAACCGCCCGAACTCCCCAGCGGTTGAACAACTTTTCGGCCAACGCGACGTGTCCGGGACCGAAATGTTTGGGGAACCGCCGGCCCAGGCGGTCGAAGAGCGGCATGCCGAACTTGCGTCCGATCGTGTAACCGATCGAGTCGCCGACCACGGCGCCGATCACCGCGGCGACGCCCACGCCGATCGGGTTGACGGGCAGGTCGTCGTGCGAGGACATCAGGGCCGCGCTGACCAGGATGATCTCGCCGGGAAGGGGGATGCCCAGGCTTTCGAGCCCGACCACACCGCCGACCACCAGGTAGATCGCGAGCGGTGGGATCGCGTGCAGCAAAGCCTCGACGTCCATGCGTCCAGGATGCCTGACCGTCCGGCGATACGCGCCCTAAACCCTCCGGTTCGCGTCGGCCGGCCTGCTCGGCGTGCCGAGGCTCTCCAGCTGTGGGCGCTTGGGCTCCCGACCGTCGGCCGACGACAGGCCGCGCAGCCGGCGCCAGATCCACGGGAAGAAGCTGTCCTGCGTCCAGCGCAGCTGCTCGTACGCGCCGGTGGTGCGCGAGCGGCGCCGGGCGTCGGGAGTTGCGTGGGCCCAATCATGGTTGCTGCCAGGCAGATTCAGTGCCTCGGCGGCCGCCGCGGCGAACAGCATGTGTCCTTTGCTGGAGGCGTGCACCCGGTCGATGGCCCAGGTGTCCAGCTCGCGCATCGACGGCGCGTTGTACAGGTCGACGAGCCCGAACCCGTAGCGGTCGGCGGCCGCCGTGATCGCCGCGTTGATGCGGGCGAGACGGCCCGACACCAGCCGTCCGAGTGGGAGGAATTGCGCGACGTTCGGGAAGGTCGTCGTCACCACCGTGGCCCCGGACCCGGCCAGCGCGGCGTAGACGTGTTCGAGGTCGGCCAGGGCCGGGCCGAACGACCGGCCCGGCTGGATGACGTCGTTCATCCCGGCGCACACCGTGATCAGGTCCGGCTGCATCGCCAGGGCCTGCGGAACCTGCTCGTCCAAGACGTCGGCGATCCGCTTGCCGCGGATCGCGAGGTTGGCGTAATGCAGGCCGGGGTAGTGCGCATCCACCATGGCGGCGAGCCGGTCGGCAAAGCCGAGGAGACCCACGACGTCGTCGCCGTCCCATAAGCCCTCGGTCTGGCTGTCCCCGATGGCGACGTAACGGCGATATCCGCAAGGCATAGCCCCGTACACGAAGCCGAGAATAATAGCCATCGCATCCCCGGTGCGGGAAGCGCGGCCACCCACGCGCCCGACGCGGGTCACCGCCCGTCGACTAGCGTCGGTGGGCATGGCGATGCCTTTGAAGGGCAATGCAATTCACGCGGGCCGGCGGGGAAACGTCGCGATCGGTGTTCTCGTCGCCGTGGCCCTGTTCGTGGCGGGGCTGCTGTGGGCGAAGTGGCTGCCTTACGCCGGCAAGGCCGCCACGGCCCGTCGCACCCACCACTTGTCGGGATCGAGCGTTCTCACGGTGGGCGGCGTCCACCCCGGCGATCGACCGACCTGGCACGCCGCGGCGACCTTCTTCCACGCCTACGTGGCGTCGATCTGGCCGGCGTTGGTGGCCGCGCTGCTGATCAGCGCCTCGGTGCAGGCGTTGCTCCCGCGCCCGTGGCTGCCGCGCGTGCTGAACCGTCGCGCTCCGCTGTCCAGTGCGCTGGCCGGCGGGGTCGCCGGCATGCCGTCGATGATGTGCACGTGTTGCGCCGCCCCGGTCGCCGTCACCCTGCGGCGCAACGGCGTCACACCGGCGGCGGCCATCGCCTACTGGCTGGGGAACCCGCTGCTCAACCCGGCGGTGCTCGTTTTCCTGCTCTTCGTCGCTCCCTGGCAATGGAGCCTGACGCGCGTGGTCGTCGGCATCGCGACGGTGCTCGGGGTCGGGGCCGCGGTGGGATTGCTGTCCCGGCCGGACGGCGGAGTCCCGGCGCCGGCGCGCGCGGCCGCGCCTTCGGTCGACGACGAGAGCGGGGGCAGGCCGCGCCTGTTCGTGCGGGCGCTGCTGTGGCTGGTGCTGTTTTTGCTGCCCGAGTACGCGGTCCTGGTGCTCGTGGTCGGGGCGTTCCGCGGTTTCCTGCTCACCTTGGGGCAACCGGCGCACCGCGGGCTGCTGCTCGTCGTGGTCGTCGCGATCGCCGGCACGCTCATGGTCATCCCGACGGCGGGGGAGATCCCGATCCTGCAAGGGCTGGCCCTGCTGGGCGCGTCGTCGGGGACGATCGGTGCGCTGCTGATCACCCTGCCGGCGGTGAGCGTTCCGGGCGCGGCGATGGTCGCCCGCAGCTTCGGGTGGAAGGCCACCGCGACCGCGACCGGCATCGTGGTCGCTGCGGGAATCCTCGGCGCAGTGGTGCTCAGCTTGCTGTGACTCGCAACCGGCGCGAGTACCTTCACTGTCATGGCGAGAAAGGGCGAGCGGGCCGCCGAAGCCCCGGCCGCGGATTCGCTTGCGCCGCAGTACCCGATCGAGTCGGTCGACAACGCGCTCAAGCTGCTTCTGCTGCTGGGCGAGCAACCCCAGATCCGGTTGAGCGAGGCAACCCGCTACCTGGGCGTGGCGTCGTCCACCGCGCATCGGTTGCTGGCGATGCTGGCCTATCGCGGGTTCGTCCGGCAGGACCCGGTGTCCAGGGCCTACCTGCCCGGCCCGTCGCTGACCGGCGTCGCGTTCGCCATCTTCGGCCGCATCGACATCCAGCGAGCGGCCACCCCGGTCATGCGCGGCCTCGGCGAACAGCTGCGCGAGACGATTCACGTCGGGATGTTGGACGGGGCCAACGTCCGGTTCGTCGCCGCCGTCGAGGGCCCGGCCGCGGTCCGGGTGGCGTCCCGGCTGGGCCGCAGCATGCCGGCGCATTGCACCTCGACGGGCAAGGTCATGCTGGCGCAGCTGCCCGACGCGGAGTTGCGTCAGCTGCTGCCGCGAGAACGATTGGAGCGCATCACCTCGTCGTCGATCGGCAGCCGGACCGAGTTGGAGGCCGAGCTCGCCGCCATCCGCGAGCGCGGCTACGCCATCAACCGGGAGGAGAGTGAGGAAGGCGTCGCGTCGGTGGCGGTGCCGATACCAACGCGGGCGCCGGGCCTGCGGCTGGCGCTCAATGCCGCCGCACCCCAGAACCGGCTCGACGCCGCCCGCTATGCCACGGTGGCCGCCGCACTTGTCAAGGCGGCCAAGGAGATTGGCGACCAGCTCGGCTGAGTCCGCCTCCGGTTACCTCCGGTGCCCCGGTCGCAGGTACACATCGTCGAGCGTCACCGTGCGCAACCCGCGGGCTCGGATGATGTCGACGAGCTGCCCGTACACATGGGTGGCCGGTGGATGGTTGAGGTGGCCGATCACGATGTTCTGCGGGAGGAACGACTGGTAGGCCATCCGGACGATCTGGTCCTCGGAAACCAGCGCGGAATCCCGTAAGTCGCCGGACCACAAGGTGGTCACCTCATAGCCCAGCCCGGCGGCCACGGCGGCGACCGCGGCGTCGTGATGGCCGTACGGGGGCCGGAAGTACGGGGTGGCGTCAACGCCGTACGTGTTCCGCAGGAACGCGTCGGTGCGAGCGAGTTCGTCGGCGATTTGGGCCTTCGAGAGCCGAGTCAGGTCGGGATGTGTCCACGTGTGATTGGCCAGCTGGATCTGCCCGGAGTCGACGAGGGGTCGAAGCAGGCCCGCGTTGTCGGTCCACGAGTGGTAGGCGCCGGTAACGAAATACGTGAGCCGCACCCCGGTGTCCCGGGCGAATTGCGTGTACAGCCGCACCACGTCGGTGTCGGCGCCGTCGTCGACCGTCCAGGCCAGGAGGTTGCCGTTGCCCGGAAGCCTGTTCAGCACACCGCCACCGGGTAGCGCGACGCGCGATCGAGGGTCCGGCGGGGGCGACAACGGCGCGGGTCCGGCAACATCACCCAGCGCCACGCACTCGTCAGGCCCGCCGGCGGCGACGGCCACCGTCGCGGCCAGCGCGGCCAGGAACCGGCGCCGGTCCAGTTCGGCCACGTCCATACTCCTCGGCCGTCGGCGCCTTTCGGGCACCGCGAAATTCGGGTCAGCTCGCGGGACAGACTAGGTGCACAGGTAGTTGGGTCCGGCCAGGTAAGGCGAGTGTCCGCCGACCGATACGAACCTGTGACGCAAGCTCAGTCAACCGGCAACCACAAACTTGAGTAGTCTTACGGATCCGGCGGGCAGCGCTCTGCCGCAGGCTGTTTGGCATGACCGTTCCCAACAGCATGTCCAAGACCACCGCCGCCTTTTTCGTTCAGGCCGCCGCCGCGTTCGCGATCAGCTTCGTGACCGCGCTGGGCGGGATCTACCTGCTTCCGCTCGACGCGTGGCAGCGAGGCTTCCTCGGCATCACCTTCCTGTTCTTGGTGTCGAGCGCGTTCACCCTGGCCAAGGTGATTCGCGACCAGCAGGAGGCCGCGACGGTGCGGGTGCGCCTTGACGAAGCGCGCATCGAGAGACTGCTGGCCGACTACGACCCGCTCAACGCCGCCGCGAACTGAGTAGTACTACTCAGGCCCGACGCGTAGAACTGCGCGGGCGCGGGTCCGCCCGACCGGCAATGCTTGGTCCATGGCATCCGAGACAGCACTTCACTTAAGTCGCATCTCCTAATCACGTTATCCCGCAACAGCTTTCCCCGAAAGGTCCGATAACATCCCATGGCAACTCTCACGAGATTCCCCGGCGTCGCCGAGGTGGCGGCGGCCACTCCGGCCGACCGCGACCGCGTCCTGGACGTCATCCGCATCACGTCGCTGATCGGTGTGGTGCTCGGCCACACCGTGATGGCCATCAGCATCATCAAAAACCACGTGTTGATCTGGGACAACCTGCTGACCACCTCGGTGGTGTTCCAGGCTGCGACCTGGCTCCTGCAGATCATGCCGCTGTTCTTCTTCGCCGGCGCCGCGGCCTGCCTGTCGTCGTGGTCCGCCGGCACGAACTGGGGTGACTGGCTGATGAAACGCTGCACCAGACTGTTCCGGCCGGTGTTCTACTACCTGGCGTTTTGGGCTGTGGTGCTGACGGTGCTGTATCGAGCTCTGCCGCAACACATTTACGAGCCGGTGGCCGGTGTCAGCACGCAGCTGCTGTGGTTCTTGGGGGCCTACGTGCTGGTGCTGGCCGCCATGCCGGTGCTGTACCGCATCACCACCGCGGGGCGTCTCGCCGCCGCTGTGGCCTGCGTCTATGGGACCATCGCGGTGATCGACGCCATCAGGCTGCACTGGCCGGCCATGATGCCCCTGGGTTACCTCAACCTGGCCGTCTGGCTCATCCCCGCCATGTTCGGCATCGCCTACCGTCGCCGGCTGCTCACCGGGCGTGCCGCACTGGCCGTCGCGGCGACCGCGTTCGCCGTCGACGTCGCACTGGTGGCCTGGGGTCCGTATCAGATCAGCATGGTCGGCACCGGTGATCACCGCCTGTCCAACACCAGCCCGCCCTCGCTGCTGCTGGCCGGCCACGCAATCGTCCTGAGCGCGTTGGCGATCGCCGCCGCGCCGGCGATCGCGCGCTGGGCCCGGCGGCCTCGGGTGTGGTGGTGGACGGCGATCGGTAACTCCGGGGCCATGACCCTGTACTTGTGGCACATGCCCGTGCTGCTGGGCGCGCACCTGGTCTTCGACTACCTCGGCTGCCCCCGGTACCCGGGCGCGCGGGACTTCCTCGCCGTCAGCCTCGCGCAACTGCTCATCGTGATCGGCGCCATGGCCGTGCTTTTCGTCGCGTTGCGCCCGCTGGAGAACAACCCGCTGCCGGGCTGGGACGGCGCCCCGACGGTGACGGGGCCCGGTCGGGGAGCGGCCGTCGGCAGCCTGTTGTGTGTTGCGGGCGTTGCGATCCTGGCCGCCATCAGGTGGGGACTCAAGGACGACGGCCTGGTGTGCATGGCGGTGATGGTCACCGCGTTGGTCGGCGCCCGCGTGCTGGCCACCGCACCGGCGAAGCGCCTCACCGCGGCGCGCAGGTAGCTCGATGATTCCACGACCCGCGGCGCGGTCGGTCGGCTGCGCCGCGGGTCACGGCTCCTCGTCGAGGCCGTGCTCGATGGCGTAGCGCGCCAACTCCACCCGATTGGCGACCTGAAGTTTGCGAAAGGTCGCCTGCACGTGATTCTCCACGGTGCGGTGGCTCAGTGACAGCTTCTGAGCGATCTGTTTGGCGGACAAGCCCTTTGCCACGTAGCGCAGCACCTCGGTTTCCCGTTCGGTGAGGCTCGGCCGGGCGGGACCGTCGTCCTTGCTCTGTGCCATGCGCCGGTATTCGCCCAGCACCAACCCGGCCAGGCTCGGGGTGAATACGGCGCGGCCCTCGGCCGTGGCCGTCACGGCTTGCGCCAGTTCGGATTTGGATGCGCTCTTGACCAGATAGCCGATCGCGCCGGCTTTGACGGCTTCCAGCACGTCGTCGCGCTCGTCGGACGCCGAGAGCACCAGTACCCGAGACGAGGGGGAGACCGCGAGCACTGCCGCGGTCGCCTGCGCCCCGTCGCCGTCGGGCAGTTGCATATCCATCACCACCACGTCGGGCTTGACCACGGCCGCGCGGCGCCGCGCCGCGGCGACGCTGTCGGCGGTGGCGACCACGGTGAACCCGTCGTCGGCCAGGTCGCGGGCGACCGCGTCGCGCCAGATGGGATGGTCGTCAACGACCATCACCGTCGTGGGGGTCTCATCGGTCATGGAACGCCTCTCCGCGTGGCACGCACAATTCCCACTCGGCGCCTTCGCCGGGTTCGCTGCGCAGGTGGGCGCTGCCGCCCAGCGAAGCCAGCCGCCCGACGATCGACTGGGAGATGCCCAGGCGGCCCTGCCTGACCGCCTCCTCGAGCCGGCCGGCGGCGATTCCGACGCCGTCGTCGCGGATGCTCACGAGGACGGAATCGCCGAGGTCTTCGACGAGCACGAAGGCGTGGGCGCCGGGTCCGGCGTGCGCGCCCACGTTGTCCAAAGCGTTGCCCACCGCGGCGTCGAGCTCGGTGCCCACCCGGCGGCCCAGGGGCACCGGTGCCGGGGGCAGGCTGAGGGACACTCGGTCGGATTCCCTGCACCGCAGCAGGGTGCGCAGGTCGACGGTGGCCCCGTCGGCGTCGTGGTCGGCGTCCGTGCTGGCCAGCCATCGCCGCAGCGCGCGTTCCTGCTCGCTGGCCAGGTCGGCGAGTTCTGCTGTGGCGCCACCGATTTCGTGGCCCCTCTTGGCCACCAGCGCCAGCACCTGGATGGCTCCGTCATGGACCTGGCGGGACAGGCGTTCCCGTTCTTGCACCGCGGCCGTCAACCGGGCCGCCCGTTGAAGCTCATCGTGGGCGCGGCGCGCGGTTTGGGCGGCCATGCCGATCGCCATGCCGATCGCAAGCTCGATGATGGCGGTCGCGTTATGCCCCAGGTTGAGGGCGAAATAGTTCTTGACCGTGAAATTGGTGGCCATCACCACCAGGCCCGTGAGCATGCCGCCGGCGGGGCCGAACTGGATGGCCGCCGAGATGGTGGGGTTGCTGGCCCACAGCGTCGTCGGCCAGGTCTGATTGTCAGCCGCCCAGTGTGGGTCGGTCACGAGGGGATTCGACGACATGAGCAGCACGACGATCACGATCTCGGCGAGCACCCATGCCGGTCGGCGGCCGAAGCCGCGCAGGTAAGCCACCGCGCAGGCCGCGCTCCAGCCGATGAGCACCGCGAACAGCACCCAGCCCAGCGCGGGGCGGCGCAGATCCGGGTTGATGGCGATTTGGAACCCGGTCGCGTAGACGCAGCTCAGCAGCCGGAACACCTGCGCCGCACGCCATAACGGCGTGGTGGGATCAAGGCTGTTTTTCGCCATCGTGGCCAGCATAAATGTGGGGCCCGATGACGGTCGGGAAGATCGGCGCGTCGTTAACCTCAGCAGGCCGGTAATCGAGCCACTTCATGACGCCAGGCGGCCTCCGCGGTGAAAGACGACCCCAGGTCCGGCAGGTCGTCCCAGTCCGCGTCGTCGATATCGCGCAGGGCGCCGCCGGCGGCTCTCACCCGCAACGACATTCGGGCCAGCGCGTCGAGGCTGATCGCCTGCAGCACCGCCTCCTGCACCGTGGCGGCGGCGCTGGTGATCCCGTGTCCGCGGCAGATCACGACCGGCCGGCCGCGCATGGCGGCCACCATCTCCTTGCCCAGCGCCGGGGTGCGGATCAGCACGGCGCGCTCGTAGACGGGCACGCCGCCGCGCGCGAGCCACGCGCCGGGAATGTCGAATGCCCCGTAGATCGGGCGGATCGCGATGCCGGCCAGGTCGGCGGCGACGACTGCGGGTGGGTGCAGATGCGCGACGGCGCGGTGCCCCGGATCGGCCAGCATGGTCTCCACGTGGATCGGCAGCTCGTTGGGCACGCGATAGCCGCCGAGTTCACCTTCGGCGCCGGCGCCGCCGTCGAAGGTGATCAGCCGAATGTCGCTGGGCCGGGTGAACGCCACCCCGGTGTCGGCGTCGCTTCGACAGCGGATGAGCAGCCGCTCGTCGT
>NZ_LZJJ01000245.1:0-3165 GCF_001667625.1 Mycobacterium sp. E1715 | reverse complement strand
CGTCGTCGGCTCGAAGGACCCGGTGTTCCTGGATTGGCTCGTCGGCCTGGCGTTCCCCTGCCAGCGTCCGTTCGGCCACCAAAACGGCGTCGACGAAACGCCGAAATGGCGCATCCTGCCTGACCGTTTCGGCGCCGAAGCCAACTCGCCGGTGATGGACAACAACGGTGGCGGCCCGCTGGGCGTCACCGAGCTGCTGCTGAAGGCCACCACCATGGCGACCTATCTGAAGGACGACTGGTCGCGCGACTGGGGTTCCCTGCAACGGCTGACGCCCTACTACGCCGGGGCGCAGCCCGCCCGCCTGCAGCTGGGGACGGTCACCCGCAGCGGCCTGTGGAGCCCCGCGCCGCTGCGTAAGAGCTAGCGAGGGGGCCGGCAATGACGGCAAGCCTGATGAGCATGGCCCGCGACGAACGGGCCGACCTGGCCGAGTTCCTGGCCACCCTGACGCCCGAGCAGTGGGAGGCGCCCAGCCTCTGCACGCACTGGACGGTCAAAGACGTTGTCGCGCATACGATCAGCTATGAAGAGCTCGGCCCGTTAGGTCTGGCGGGGCGCTTCGCGAAGGGCTGGATCGTCCGCGCCAACCAGGTGGGCGTCGACGAGTTCGCCGGCCTGGGTCCGGAACAACTGCTCGACTTTCTGCGAGCCCATCTCCAGCCGCGCGGGCTGACAGCGGGTTTCGGCGGAATGATCGCGCTCGTCGACGGCACGATCCATCACCAGGACATCCGCCGCGCCCTCGACCGGCCTCGCATCGTCCCCGCCGATCGGCTCGAGCGCGTCCTGCAGCTGGTGCCGGGCAACCCGAGGCTCGGGGCCGGCCGCCGGATCCGGGGGCTGCGCCTGCGCGCCACCGACCTCGACTGGGCACACGGCCGCGGGCCGGAAGTCACCGGCCCCGGCGAGGCTTTGCTGATGGCGATGTCGGGCCGCCCGGCGGCGCTCGCCGACCTCGACGGCCCGGGCCTGAACACCCTGGCGGCCCGGCTCCCCCGCTGACGCCGCGCGGCCCCGCGCGGCCCCGCGTCCTCAGCGGACAAAGCGGCTTCGCTTACGATCGAGCCTCGTGCCCCACGACGGTAATCAGCGATCGCAGCGGATCCCGCGGTTCGTCGCCGCCGTCGCCGGCATCGTCGGACTGCTGTTGTGCGCGCTCGTCCCGCTTCTTCCAGTCAGGCAGACCACCGCGACGGTGCTGTGGCCGCAGGGCGTCGCGGACGGACACGTCACCCAGATCACCGCGCCGCTGGTGTCCGGGGCGCCGCGCGCGCTCGACATCTCCATCCCGTGCGCGGCGATCGCGACCCTGCCCGCCAGCGGCGGCCTGGTGGTCTCGACGCTGCCCGCCGGCGGCGTCGATGCCGGCAAGGACGGGCTGTTCGTGCGGGCCGACAAAGACCTGGTGGTCGTCGCGTTCCGCGACACCGTTGCCGCTGCCGCGCCGCGGGCGGCGGTCGCCGGCGGGGCCTGCAGCGTGCTGCACGCCTGGGCCGGCGCGGGCGCGGCGGGCGCCGACTTCGTGGGCATGCCCGGCGCCTCGGGCACCCTGTCCTCAGACAAGAAACCCCAAGTCGGCGGCATCTTCACGGACCTGAAGGTGCCGGCCCAGCCGGGACTATCGGCCCGCATCGACATCGACACCCGCTTCATCACCGCCCCAACCGCCCTCAAGCAACTCGCGATGGCCGTCGGTGCCCTGGCCGTGCTGACCGCCGTCATCGCGCTCGCCGCGCTCGACCGTCGCAGCCGCGGCGGCGGCACGCTGGTCAATTGGCAATCGCCGATCGCCTGGCTCTCCCGGTACCGGCCCCGGGCGCGATGGAGTTCCTGGCGCCGCGTCGGGCTCGCAACCTGGATCGCCGACGTCGGGGTGATCGCGACGCTCCTGGTCTGGCACGTCATCGGCGCCACCTCGTCCGACGACGGCTACAACCTGACCATCGCCCGCGTCTCCCCGAAGGCCGGCTACATCGTCGATTACTACCGCTACTTCGGTACGACGGACGCGCCGTTCGACTGGTATCTGGGGGTGCTGTCCAAGCTGGCGGCCGTGAGCACCGCCGGGGTGTGGATGCGGTTGCCCGCCACGCTGGCCGGGATCGCGTGCTGGCTGGTGATCAGCCACTGGATCCTGCGCAGGTTGGGCCCCGGCAGGGGCGGCCTGGCGGCGAACCGGGTGGCGGTGTTCACCGCGGGCGCGGTGTTCCTGGCCGCCTGGTTGCCGTTCAACAACGGGCTGCGGCCCGAGCCGCTGATCGCCCTGGGTGTGCTGGTCACCTGGATGCTGGTGGAGCGGGCGATCGCGCTGCAACGCTTGGCCCCGGCCGCGGTCGCGACCTTCGTCGCGATGCTCACCGTGACACTGGCGCCGCAGGGCCTGATCGCCGTCGCCGCGTTGCTGACCGGTTCGCGGGCCATCGCCCGGACGATCCGGCGACGCCGGGCGACCGACGGCCTGCTCGCGCCGCTGGCGGTGCTCGCGGCGTCGCTGTCGCTGATCACCGTTGTGGTGTTCCACGGTCAGACACTGGCCAACGTCGCCGAGTCGGCGCGGATCAAGTACAAGGTCGGGCCGACGATCGCGTGGTACCAGGACTGGCTTCGCTACTACTTCCTCACGGTGGAGTCGAACCCCGATGGGTCCATGGCGAGGCGTTTCGCGGTGCTGGTGCTGCTGCTGTGCCTGTTCGGGATGCTGGTCATCCTGCTGCGCCGGGGGCGAGTGCCCGGGCTGGCCAGCGGCCCGGCCTGGCGGCTGATCGGCACGACCGCCATCGGCCTCCTGCTCCTCACGTTCACCCCGACGAAGTGGGCGGTCCAGTTCGGCGCCTTCGCCGGACTTGCCGGGGCGCTGGGCGCGGTCACCGCGTTCGCGCTTTCGCGGATCGGCCTGCACAACCGCCGCAACCTGACGCTCTACGTCACGGCGCTGCTGTTCGTTGTCGCGGTGGCCACCTCCGGCGTCAACGGCTGGTTCTACGTCGGCAACTACGGGGTGCCGTGGTACGACATCCAGCCCGTGATCGCGAGCCACCCGGTGACGTCGATGTTCCTGACGCTGTCGATCCTCACCGGGCTGCTGGCCGCGTGGCAGCACTTCCGGATGGACTATGCCGGCCACACCGAAGTCAAAGACAACCGGCGCAACCGGGTGCTGGC
>NZ_LZJJ01000244.1:0-3829 GCF_001667625.1 Mycobacterium sp. E1715 | reverse complement strand
CCCGCGTGTTGGGCATCGGGGAAGGCTTTCTCACCGAACCGTGGTGGTGCCGGATGGTGGTGCTGTCCGCCGAGCGGATCTCCCGCCGGGGCGGAGTCGTGCGGGTGGCCGTGGCCGCCCGCCACCTGCGCAAGCCCGGGCCCCTGCAGGCCATGGTCGACGCCGTCGACCTGTCGCTGATGCACGGCTGCGCACCGGCGGTGTACCGCTGGCAGCGCGACAAGGCCATTCTCGACGCGGCCTGACGAAGCGTTTCCTCAAACCGCTCGGCGCGGGCACTACCCTGGGCGGACATGAGCGATTCTTCGGCCGGGGGGTTCGGCGCCGACGCCATCATCGTCGGGGCGGGACTCGCGGGCTTGGTGGCCGCCTGCGAGCTGGTGGACCGGGGGCTGCGGGTGCTGATCCTCGACCAGGAGAGCAGCGCCAACCTGGGTGGGCAAGCATTCTGGTCGTTCGGCGGCCTGTTCTTCGTCGACAGCCCCGAGCAGCGCCGTCTGGGGATTCGCGACAGCCACGAACTCGCCCTACAAGACTGGCTCGGTACCGCGGCGTTCGATCGGCCCGAGGACTACTGGCCACGCCAATGGGCGCACGCCTACGTCGACTTCGCCGCGGGGGAAAAACGCCGTTGGCTGCGCGACCGGGGACTGAAGATCTTCCCCCTGGTGGGCTGGGCCGAACGTGGCGGCTATGACGCACAGGGGCACGGCAATTCGGTGCCCCGCTTCCACATCACCTGGGGCACGGGCCCCGCGTTGGTCGAAATCTTCGCCCGTCAGCTGCGGGACCGCTCGACGGTGCGCTTCGCGCACCGCCACCGGGTTGATGAGTTGATCGTCGAGGGCGGCGCGGTGACCGGGGTCCGCGGCACGGTGCTGGAGCCCGCAGCCGCGCCCAGGGGCGTGGCGTCATCACGAACACCCGTGGGGCAATTCGAGTTTCGCGCGCTCGCTGTGATCGTCACCAGCGGCGGCATCGGCGGCAATCACGAGCTGGTGCGCAAGAATTGGCCCAAGCGCATGGGCCGCATACCCGAGCAGCTACTCAGCGGGGTGCCTGCCCACGTCGACGGCAGGATGATCGGCATCTCCCAGCAGGCCGGCGCCCGGGTGATCAACCCGGACCGCATGTGGCACTACACCGAAGGCATCACCAATTACGACGCCATCTGGCCGCTGCACGGCATTCGCATCATCCCCGGACCGTCGTCACTGTGGCTCGACGCGGCCGGAAAGCGGCTGCCGGTACCGCTGTACCCGGGTTTCGACACCCTGGGCACGCTGGAATACATCACCAGATCCGGGTATGACTACACGTGGTTCGTGTTGAACGCCAAGATCATTGAGAAAGAGTTCGCGCTCTCCGGGCAGGAGCAGAACCCCGACCTGACCGGGCAGAGCCTGCGTGAGCTGCTACGTAACCGGGCGCGCTCCGGGCCCCCGGGCCCGGTGCAGGCATTCGTCGACCGGGGAGTGGACTTCGTCAGCGCGAACTCGTTGCGGGAGTTGGTAACCGCGATGAACAAGCTGCCCGATGTCGCGCCGCTGGACTACGCTACCGTCGAGGCCGAGGTGACCGCCCGCGACCGCGAGGTGGCCAACAAATTCAGCAAGGACGGACAAATCACCGCGATCCGTGCCGCCCGCGGCTATCTGGGCGACCGGCTGGGCCGGGTGGTCGCACCGCACCGGCTGACCGACCCCAAGGCGGGCCCGATGATCGCGGTCAAGTTGCACATCCTGACCCGAAAGACGTTGGGCGGCATAGAGACCGACCTGGCCGGCCGCGTGCTGAAGGCCGACGGAACGCCGCTGGCCGGCCTCTACGCCGCGGGTGAGGTGGCCGGGTTCGGTGGGGGCGGCGTGCACGGCTACCGCGCCCTGGAGGGCACATTCCTGGGCGGCTGCATCTTCTCTGGGCGGGCCGCCGGACGCGGCGTGGGCGACGATATCGCCTAGCTCGCCGGACGGGGTAGCGCTAGAAGGTGACCGCGTCCTCTTCGGGGAGCACTTGGAAGTCTGTGGTGGTCATCTCGGTGAGCCGGCCGTAATAGATGCCCCGCGCGTCGGGGGCGATGATCCCTTGGTGGATGGGTACGGCGCGCGCCGGTGCGACGGCGCGCAGGTAGTCGACGGCCTCGGAGATCTTCATCCACGGGGCGGCTGCCGGGGTGGCCAACACGTCCACCGGCTCGTCGGGCACGAACAGCGCATCACCGGGATGCATCAGCCTGGCCCGATGATCGCCGTCGCCCACCAGGAACGAAATGTTCTCTATGACCGGGATTTCCGGGTGAATGACGGCGTGTTTGCCGCCGACGGCGCGCACCGTCAGTTCACCGATCCGCAGTTCGTCACCGACGTGCACCGCCTGGCACGGCGCCCCGAGCTGGGCGGTGGTTTGCGGATCGGCATAAAGCGCCGCGCCCGGGTTGCCCTCGAGCAGGGCCGGCAGTCGGGCGCCGTCGACGTGGTCGGGGTGCTGATGGGTGATCAGGATCGCGGATAAACCCGATATGCCCTCGAAACCGTGCGCGAAAGTCCCAGGATCGAAGAGCACTCGGGTGTGGTCGAATTCTGCAAGTAGACAGGAGTGGCCGAAATGCGTCAGTTGCATGTTTACGATTGTGCCCTGACGGGAGAGTGATGCCGATGCGGGTGATCCTGGCGGCCATGGCGGTGGTCGGCGGCCTCGCGGTGGCGTTCATCGTCGCGGTGCCCGCACATGCCGAGCCGCAGGCCTGCCCGCCCGTGTGCGACCAGATCCCTGATTCCGCCTGGATCCAGCGCCGGGCCGTGCCGCTGGACTCCGTTTACGGCTGGCCCCCGCTCGCCGGGCTCGCGGCGCAGGTTACCGGCGCGGCGCCCGGGCCTCGATTCCGATTCGAGGAGCTGTGCGCCACAGCCCCGGTGCCGCGGGACCCCCGCGACTCGGCCGTCGTGGCGCGCGCCGCCGTCGCCCATCCCGACGGGCAGTGGCAGCTGCAGGCGCAGATCCTGCACTGGCGCGGCGATACGGCCAGCGGCGGTGCCCTCGCGTCTTCGGCGTTCAGCACCGCCGTCGCCGCGCTGCGCTCCTGCCAGCAGCGAACGCCGCTGCAATCCCCGTCGATCACCACCGACGAAACGAACCGGATGGCCGCGGTGATCAGCGGTCCGATCGTCATGCACACGTACCTGGTCGCCCACCCGTCGAGCAGCACGATCACCGAGCTGACGCTCTGGTCGTCGGCGCCGCCGCAGGTTCCGTGGCCCGCCATGGCCGACGACCCGGTGCTGAACGCGTTGACCGCCCCCCTGTGCGAGGCCTACATTGCGTCGTGCCCGTGACGGCCGAGCTGCACTTTCGCCGGTAGAGTTGGCGCGGGGACAAATCTGAGGAGGAGCGCCGGTGGCCCGGGTAGTCGTTCATGTGATGCCCAAAGCGGAGATTCTCGACCCGCAGGGTCAGGCGATCGTCGGCGCGCTGGGCCGACTCGGTCATCCGGGGATCTCAGAAGTCAGACAAGGCAAGAGGTTCGAACTCGAAGTCGACGAAACCGTTGACGACTCGGTCCTCGCCGACATAGCAGAGACGCTCTTGGCGAACACCGTGATCGAGGACTGGACGATCAGCCGGGAGACCCGGTGACCGCGCGGATCGGCATCATCACGTTCCCGGGAACCCTGGATGACGTCGACGCCGCCCGGGCGGCGCGGCGTGTCGGTGCCGAGGCCGTCAGCCTGTGGCACGCCGACGCCGACCTCAAGGGCGTCGACGCCGTGGTGGTGCCCGGCGGTTTCTCCTACGGCGACTACCTGCGCGCGGGGGCGATCGCCAGGTTCGC
>NZ_LZJJ01000243.1:0-5955 GCF_001667625.1 Mycobacterium sp. E1715 | reverse complement strand
GCTTCGCGGTGATGTCCTCGCCGGCATGGGTCGCCCGGCCCAGCGCGGCCGCGCTCATCGCGCCCATGGTCGCCCCGGGGTAGGCGAACGTCGCGCTCTGGTGGTCAAAACCGAGCAGCGACATGACCATCGAGCCGAATCCGTATGCCTTGCGCAGGGTGACGTGCAACTTGACCGTGGTTGCCGCCGTCTGCGCGGCGAACATCCGCGCACCGGCGCGCAGCACCCCGCTGCGTTCGGACCGACTGCCGGGCAGCATGCCGGGGTTGTCGGCAAGGAAAACGATGGGCAGGTGGAACGAGTCGGCCACCATGATGAAGTGCGCCGCCTTGTCCGCCGCGTCGGCGTCGATGGAGCCCGCGAGCACGTTGGGCTGATTGGCGACGACCGCGACCGGGTGGCCACCGAGATGGGCCAGCGCGCAGATGATCGCCTTGCCGTACCGCGGCTGCACCTCGAACCAGTCGGGTCGGTCGAAGACCACGTCGAGCACGGCGCGCATGTCGTAGACGCGGCGGTTGTCGCGCGAGACGATGTCGAGCAGTTCGGGCGTCGCGCGCGGCTCGCCGGCCTCGTCGGGCGGTAGCTGCGCCGGGTAGGACCACGCGCTCGGCGGGAAATACGACAGGTACCGCCGAATGTCGGCGATCACGGCCTCGTCGTCTTCGGCGACGTTGTGGATCACCCCGCTCGGCACGGCGGTGCCGGGCCCGCCGAGATCCTCCTTCGAGATCTCCTCTCCGGTGGACTCTTTGACGACCGGCGGGCCGGCGGTGAAGATCGCGCCCTGCGCGCTCATGATCCGGAAGTCGCAGACCGGGGCGACGAGCGCGCCGTGTCCGGCCGAGGGGCCGAGCACGGCGGCGACGGTCGGCACCCGGCCCGAGCACTGCGCCTGGGCGAGCAGGTCGGTGGGGGCGCGGCCGTAATGTCCACCGCCAGGACGGAAGCCGGCGCCTTCCAGCAGCATCACCAGGGGAACCTTGTCGCGCAGCGCCAGTTCGGCGATGCGGTAGCGCTTGGAGTTGCCGCCCGGTCCGATGCTGCCGGCCATGGTGGTGAAGTCCTCCGAGCCCAGCATCACCGGCGAACCGTTGATCAACCCGGAGCCGACGACCAGCCCGTCGGCCGCGATCTCGCCGCCGACCAGCGTCCCGATTTCTCGGAACGTACCCGGGTCGAGGAGGCGCTCGATGCGCGCCCGGGCGTCGAGCTTGCCCTTGCCGCGGTGCTTGTCGAGCCGTTCGGTACCACCCATGCCCCACGCACGCTCACGGCGTCGCCCGAGATCGTCGAGCGTTTCTCCCCAGTCCTGGGCTTTCGACATGCCTCTGTCCTACCTCATGCAAGTTTCGTCTGGTGAGCGGATCTGCAGGGTCACATACTGGATTGCTTACTGTAAAGTTACCCGCATGGCCGACGCCGCCCGACTCAAGGTCGACGGGGGCATCCCCAATCAACTCGCTCGCGCGGCCGACGCGGCGGTCGCCCTGGAACGGCAGGGCTACGACGGCGGATGGACGCCCGAAACCAGCCACGACCCATTCCTGCCGCTGCTGCTGGCCGCCGAGCACACGAAGCGGCTGGAAATCGGGACCAACATCGCCGTGGCGTTCGCCCGCAACCCGATGATCGTCGCCAACATCGGTTGGGATCTGCAGGCGTATTCGAAAGGCCGGTTCATCCTCGGGCTGGGCACTCAAATTCAGCCCCACATCGAAAAGCGGTTCAGCATGCCGTGGAGCCACCCGGCCCGGCGCATGCGGGAGTTCGTCTCGGCGCTGCACGCGATCTGGGACGCCTGGCGCGACGGCGGCAAGCTGCGTTTCGAGGGCGAGTTCTACACCCACAAGATCATGACGCCGATGTTCACCCCCGAGGCGCAGCCCTATCCGATGCCGAAGGTGTTCGTCGCCGCGGTCGGTGAGGTGATGACCGAGATGTGCGGCGAGGTCGCCGACGGACACCTGGGCCACCCGATGGTGTCCAAGCGCTACATCACCGAGGTCACCGCGCCCGCGCTGTTACGCGGCCTGCAGCGGGCCGGCCGCCGGCGCGCCGACGTCGAGTTGTCGGCCGAGGTGCTGGTGGCCACCGGCGAGAGCGACGCCGAGCTGCAGACCGCGACGGCCGCGGTGCGCAAGCAGATCGCCTTCTACGGATCGACGCCGGCCTACCGCAAGGTTCTCGAGCTGCACGGCTGGGGCGACCTGCACGCCGAGTTGAACCGGCTGTCCAAGCAGGGGGAGTGGGACGCGATGGCCAAGCTGATCGACGACGAAATGCTGGCGACCTTCGCGGTCGTCGGGCAGGTCGACGAGGTCGGCGCCGCGCTGCGAGACCGCTGTGAGGGTGTCGTCGACCGCGTCCTGCCGATCTTCATGACCGCTTCGCAAACCTGTATCACCGCCGCGATGAAGGAGTTTCGCCAGTGAGCACCACGACGATGGACGACGCCGGGAAGTTGTTGGCCGATCCACTGGCGTACACCGACGAGGAGCGGCTGCACGCGGCGCTGGCTCACCTGCGCGCCAACGCGCCGGTGTCGTGGGTCGAGGTGCCGGACTATAAACCGTTCTGGGCGATCACCAAGCACGCCGACATCATGGACATCGAGCGCGAGAACATGTTGTTCACCAACTGGCCGCGCCCGGTGCTGACCACCGCCGAGGGCGACGAGATGCAGGCGGCCGCGGGCGTGCGCACGCTGATCCACCTCGACGATCCGCAGCACCGGGTGGTACGCGCGATCGGATCCGACTGGTTCCGGCCAAAGGCGATGCGCGCGTTGAAGGTTCGGGTCGACGAGCTCGCCAAGATCTATGTCGACAAGATGATGGCCGCGGGTCCCGAGTGTGACTTCGTCCAGGAGGTGGCGGTCAATTACCCTCTGTTCGTGATCATGTCACTGCTGGGCCTGCCGGAGGCTGACTTCCCCCGGATGCTCAAGCTCACCCAGGAATTGTTCGGCAGCGACGACTCCGAATTCAAGCGCGGCAGCTCCAACGAGGACCAGCTGCCTGCGTTGTTCGACATGTTCCAGTACTTCAACGGGGTCACCGAGGCGCGCCGCGAACACCCGACCGACGATCTCGCCTCCGCGATCGCCAACGCCCGCGTCGACGGGGAACCGCTGTCGGACATCGACACGGTGTCCTATTACCTGATCGTGGCCACCGCCGGTCACGACACCACCAGCGCGACCATTTCCGGTGGGCTGCAAGCACTCATCGAGAACACCGACCAGCTCGAGCGGCTGCAGGCGAATCTCGACCTGATGCCATTGGCCACCGAGGAGATGATCCGCTGGGTCACGCCCGTCAAGGAATTCATGCGCACCGCCAACGCGGACACCGCCGTGCGCGGAGTGCCGATCGCCGCGGGCGATTCCGTGCTGCTGTCCTATGTGTCGGCCAATCGCGACGAGGACGTGTTCACCGACCCGTTCCGCTTCGATGTCGGGCGCGACCCCAACAAGCACCTGGCCTTCGGGTACGGCGTGCACTTCTGCATGGGCGCGGCCCTGGCCCGTATGGAGGTCAACAGCTTCTTCACCGAGCTACTGCCGAGGCTCAAATCCATTGAGCTGATCGGTGATCCGGAGTTGGTCGCCACCACCTTCGTGGGCGGCCTGAAGCACCTGCCGGTGCGGTACTCGCTGGCCTGACTTTCCCAGCTCTATTCGCGGCAGACAGCCATCAGCGCTGAATGGCCCTCGCGTCGATGAGCGCCCCGCTTATCGCGTGATCGCTACACTCCGGCGTGGAGGTCTCGCAATGACGCGCAGGACGATTGTCATCACGGGTGCCAGTGACGGCATCGGTGCCGCTGCGGCTCGTCGCCTCAGTCGCACCGGCGCCCAGATCGTCGTGGTGGGCCGCTCCCAAACCAAGACCGCCGCGGTGGCCACCGAATTGGGCGCGGACTACTTCGTCGTCGACTACGCCGACCTGTCCCAGGTGCGGGCGCTGGCGGACAAGTTGCGTTCGCAGTACCCGCGCATCGACGTTTTGCTCAACAATGCGGGCAGGATGGCCAGCAAGATCGAGCTGACGTCGGACGGCTACGAACGCACCTATCAGGTCAACTACCTGGCGCCGTTCCTGTTGACCACCCGATTGCTGGATGTGCTGCTGGAGTCCCGCGCCACGGTCGTCAACACGACCAGCTCGTCGCACAAGCTGGTCTTCCGTGCCACCGTCGACGACCTGGAGAACACCGCCAGCCGCCGCCCCGCCGCTGCCTACGCGTTCTCGAAGTTCGCAATCGTGTTGTTCACCAAGGAATTACATCGGCGCTACCATGACGCCGGTCTTTCCGTCGCGGCCGTGCATCCCGGCAACGTCAACTCCAACATCGGCATTGCCTCGGGTTCGCGATTTCTCGTGTTCATGCAGCGTTACACCCCGGCGGTGCTCTTCATCTCGAGCCCGGACCAGGGCGCCGACCAGTTGGTGCGGCTGGCGTCGAGCGCGCCCGTATCGGAGTGGACGCCCGGCGCCTACTACGCCAAGCGCAAGATCGCCAAGACCAGTCGCCTGGCAAACGACCCGCGATTGGCCGCCCAGCTGTGGGAGCGCACCGCGGCCAGGCTCGGCTGACGATTCCGCGCGCGGGTGATCTTCGATACTCATTAGTATCTAACCGATACTGACGGGTATGCTACTGCACATGTCGCCCGTCAAACCGCATCGCACCCGCCCCACCCGCGGCGAGGTTCGCGACCGGATCCTGGATGCGGCGTCGAAGGTGTTCGCCGCCGAGGGTTTCGCCGGTGCCACCATCGACGCCATCGGTCAGGCCGCGGGCTTCACCAAGGGCGCGGTCTACTCCAACTTCGAGTCGAAGGACGAGCTGTTCCTGGCCCTGCTCGACCGCGAGTTCGAGCTGCGGGGCGAGCAGATCGCGGTAGCGCTCGACCGCAGCGACGGCGACACCGCCGCGGCCGCGCGTGAGGTGAGCCGGTCGGTGCTCGACTCGGTCCGCGACCATTCCGACTACTACGTGCTGCTCGTCGAGTACTGGCTGCGCGCCCAGCGCGATCCGCAGCTTCGGGGGCGCCTGATCGAGCGCCGTCGCGCCGCTGCCGACCAGGCGCTGCACATCGTCGAGTCGACCGACACCGTGCCGGGCGACCGGCGGCTGACCGACATCGCCCAGCTCGTCGTCACCCTCAACCTGGGCGTCGCGATGGAAGAGGTGCTGCGTCCCGGAACCATCAACCCCGATCTGCTCGCGCAACTGATCACCGCACTGCTGAAATCGATTCCGGTTTGAAGGAGATCAGGGAAAGTCACACCATGGATGTCAAAGACGAACCGGACGACATCGCACCGGTGATCACCGCCGCCGGATTGGGGGTCGACGGTGAGCACGGACCGCTGTTCTCGGGGGTCGACCTGGCCCTGACGCCGGGGTTCCACGCCATTCAGATGCCCGGGGGCCCGGGTCAGACAACGCTGTTGTTGACGATCGCGGGACGCTTCAAGGCCAGTCACGGCTCGCTGAGCGTGCTCGGCGAAACGACGCCGCGCGCGATCCGCCGCCGGTGCGCGATAGCGGCCTTCGACGACATCGATGAACTCGAAGAGTCGGTGACCGTGGCGACCGTACTCGCCGAGCAACGCCGGTGGCTGGCGCCGTGGTATTCGCTGGTGCCGCCGCAAGCCGGTCAGGCCGGGCTGACGGAGGTCTTCGGCGACATGCCCCCGCCGTCTTCGGACACCTACATCGTCGAATTGTCCGACCTGGAACTGTTTTTGCTGCGGATCACGCTCGCGCTGCTGTCGAATCGTCCGATTCTGGTGGTCGGCGACCTCGAGCAAGTGCGCGACAACTCCCGGCGAGCGATCGCGGTGGAACGGCTCGGCGTGATCGCCCAGCAGCGCACGGTCGTCGTCGGAGTCACCAACCCGCTCGGCACCGACGCACCCGAGCACGAGCTTCACGATCGCC